>JAISIU010000210.1 GCA_031261885.1 Bifidobacteriaceae bacterium | reverse complement strand
CCCGACCGCCACTACACGGTCGCGGAACTGGACGGGCGGATCGCCGGGTACGCGGGCGTGTTCCTCGGCGACGTCGCGGAGATCATGACGATCGGCGTCGACCCGATCTTCCAGCGCCGCGGCATCGGGCGGGCGCTGCTCTAAGACCTGGGGGCCGCGGCCCGGGCCGCGCGCCGCCGCCAGATCTGGCTCGAGGTCCGAATCGACAACGAGCCGGCGCTCGCGCTCTACCGCGGGTATGGCTTCGAACCGGTGCGCCGCCGCCGCCACTACTACCAGCCCGACGGCGTCGACGCCCTCGTGATGCGCCTGGTCCAGGACCTGCCGCCGCTGTGACCGGGGACCGCGACGTACACTGGAAGGCCCCCTAGGGCAGTGAACACTCAGCGATGGTGAAGGAGCGCCCCACGTCATGGCCACGAAACGATGCGCGATCTGCGGTGAGGAAATCGATCCGGATGGCATTCTCGTGGAGGCCGATGACGCCTGGCTGTGCAGCCGGTGCGGGCGCCTGGCCGGGCTCACCGACATGAACCTGAGCTTCGGGATGAGCCACGCCAAGCTCAAGGTCCTCGGCCTCAGCGACGTGAGGACGAGGATCGCCCGCCACGATGAGGTGGCGCGGGCCAACGACGCGGCCCGGGACGCCCGGCTCGACACGTTGACGGCGTGGCGCCGCGACGCCCGCGACCTCGGACCGTGGCTGGCGATCGACGACGCCAAGCGCCAGATCATGATCCACCAGACCGTCTCCGGCGACCGCCTCGACTTCCACATCGTCGGTTTCGACGACGTGCTGAGGGCCGACATCGTCGAGCGCCAAACCGACGAGAAGGGCATTGGCAACGCCGTGGTCGGCGGCCTCATCTTCGGTGTGGCCGGTGCGTTGATCGGCGGGCAGATGGACGAGAAGACCCGGCTGCGCAACTGCACGCTGCTGCGCATCCGTATCGACCTGCGCCACTCCGAGGGCCGCGCGCCCCAGGTCGCGTGGCTGGACTTCATCATGCCGCCGGAATCGTTCGACACGGCCTCGGACGGCTACGCCGCGCGCCACCGCGCGGCCGAGGACTGTCTCGACGCGCTGCGTGCCATCGCGCCCAGCGCGCCGGCCGCCACGCCCGGCGCGGTCGCGCCCGGCGGCCACGGGGACGCGGCCGCGAGCCTGCCGGACCAGCTGGCGCGCCTCGGGGCGCTGTTCCAGGAAGGCACGCTCACCGAGGACGAGTTCACGAAAGCCAAGGCCAAGCTGTTGGCCGCCTGAGCGCCTCGGAGCGCGGAGCACCCGGGCGGAACAACTAGGCTTGTCCGGTGCCTTCTTTGCTCGACATCTTGAAAGCCAACGACCTCCGCGGCGTGGTCCCGGACCAATGGGACGCCCGCGGCGCCCGCGCCCTCGGCATCGCGATCGCCGAACACCTCGGCGGGCCCGTGCTCGTGGGACGCGACGGCCGCGTCTCCGGACCGGAACTGGCCCAGGCCATGATCGGCGGCATCACCGAGGCCGGCCGGGACGCCATCGACCTCGGCATGTGCTCCACGGACGCCACCTACTTCGCCTCCGGCCACCTGAACCTCCCCGGCGTCATGCTGACCGCCTCCCACAACCCGGCCGAATACAACGGCATGAAGCTCATGCGCCCCGGCGCCCGGCCGCTGGGCCGCGACCAGGGGCTCGGCGCGATCGTCGAACGGGCCCAAGCCATCCTCGACGGCGCGCCCGCCTGCCCGGACCCGGCGAACCCGCCGGCGCCGGGCACGGCCACAGCCCGCGCGATCATCCCCGAATACGCCGCCTACCTGCGCTCTCTTGTGGACCTGACCGGCATCAAGCCGATCAAGGTCGTGGCGGACGCCGGCAACGGCATGGCCGGGCTCACGGTCCCCGCCACGCTCGGCACGGCCGGCGGCCTGCCCGCTCTGCCCATCGACCTCGTGCCCCTCTACTTCGAGACGGACGGCACGTTCCCGAACCACCCGGCCAACCCGCTCGACCCGGCCAACACCGTGGACCTGCAGAAAGCCGTCGTCGCCAACCATGCGGACCTCGGCCTCGCCTTCGACGGCGACGCGGACCGTTGCTTCGTCATCGACAACGAGGGCAACGTTGTGGACCCGGGCGCGATCTGCGCCATCGTCGGCTTGGGCGAGATGGAGCGTGACCGGGCGGCCGGCCGCCAGCCCGTCGTGATCCACAACGTCATCACATCCCGCGCCGTCCCCGAGTTCATCCGCGCCCACGGCGGCGAACCGGTCCGCACCAAGGTGGGCCACGCCTTCATCAAGGAGATCATGGCCCAGCGCAACGCCTGCTTCGGCGGCGAGCACTCCGCCCACTTCTACTTCCGCGACTTCTTCTACGCGGACACGGGCCTGCTCGCCGCGATGCACGTCATCCGCGCGCTCGACCAGACCGGCGGCACGATGGCGGACCTGGCTCGCGCCCACACGCCGTACGTCCGCTCCGGCGAGATCAACTCCCGCGTCCGGGACATCGCCGTCGCCACGGCCCGCGTCCGCGACGCCTACGCCGCCGACGCCGCCCGGGGCGAGGTCGCGCTCGACGAGCTGGACGGCCTCACCGTCGACCACTGGGCCGCGGAGCCGAAGTGGTGGGCCAACGTCCGCCCGTCCAACACCGAGCCGCTGCTGCGCCTGAACGTCGAGGCGGACGACCAGGCCGTCATGGCGCGGGTCCGCGACCGCGTGCTGGCGCTCGTCCGGGAGGGGGAGCCGCAGTGACCGGTTGGTTGCGCGCCGCCCTGCGCTGCCCGGCCTGTAAGGGGGAGCTGCGTGAGGGGAACGTGCCCGATGCCGCACCTTCTGCGGGAGGGGAAGCGTCCGATACCGTCCCTACAGTGAGCGAGGAGACGGACCGGGCGCTCATCTGCCCGGCCTGCCGCCTGGCCTATCCCGTGCTGCCGGCCGCCGAGGCCGGCGGCGTCCCGATCCCCGTCCTACTCTCACAAGAGGCGATCCAGCTCCCATGAACGCATCACAATCCGCGCCCGCGCGCGACGCCGCCCCGGGCCGCTACGAGGTCAGGAGCCTGGCCCTGGCCGCCGCCGGCCGCGACCAGATCCGGCTGGCCGAACACGAGATGCCCGGCCTCATGGCCCTGCGCGAGGAGTACCGGGCCGCCCAGCCGCTGGCCGGCGCGCGCATCACGGGCTCCCTCCACATGACCGTGCAGACCGCCGTGCTGATCGAGACGCTGCTCGCGCTCGGCGCGCGCGTTAGGTGGGCCAGCTGCAACATCTTCTCCACGCAGGACGAGGCCGCGGCCGCCATCGTGGTCGGCCCGAACGGCAGCCCAGAGGACCCGCAGGGTCCCCCGGTGTTCGCCTGGAAGGGCGAGACCGTCGAGGAGTACTGGGACTGCACCTTCCGCGCGCTCGACTGGCCCGAGGGCGGCCCCACGATGATCCTCGACGACGGCGGCGACGCCACGCTCGCCGTCCACCAGGGCCTGGCCTGGGCCGCCGTGGGCGGCCGGCCCGCCGGCACGCCCGACCCGGCCAGCCCCGACGAGAAGGCGCTGGCCGCGCTCGTGACTAGGACGCTGGACCGGTGGGACGCCATCGGGCGCGATCTCAAGGGAATCAGCGAGGAGACCACCACGGGCGTCCACCGCCTGGAGCAGATGGAGAAGGCCGGCACGCTGCGCTACCCGGCGATCGACGTCAACGACGCGGTCACGAAGTCGAAGTTCGACAACCGCTACGGCATCCGCCACTCACTGCCGGACGGCCTCAACCGCGGCACCGACACGCTGATCGGCGGCAAGGTCTGCTTCGTGGCCGGCTACGGCGACGTCGGCAAGGGCGCGGCCGAGGCGCTGCGCGGCCAGGGCGCCCGCGTCGTCGTCTCCGAGATCGACCCGATCTGCGCGCTGCAGGCCGCGATGGACGGCTACCAGGTGGTGCGCCTCGAGGACGTGGTCGGGGAGGCCGACTTCTTCATCACGTGCACCGGCGACCGCGACATCATCACGGCCCAGGCCATGAGCCTCATGAAGGACAAGGCGATCGTCGGCAACATCGGCCACTTCGACGACGAGATCGACATGGCCGGCCTGGCCGCGTGGCCGGGCGTCAGCTGCCACCCGATCAAGCCGCAGGTCGACGAGTGGCGGTTCGCGGACGGCCATTCCGTCATCGTGCTCTCCGCCGGGCGGCTGCTGAACCTCGGCAACGCCACCGGGCACCCGAGCTTCGTCATGTCGAACTCGTTCGCCAATCAGACCCTCGCGCAGATCGAACTGTTCACGGCGCCGGCCGGCCGGTACGCCCGCCGGGTCTACCGGCTGCCGAAGGCCCTCGACGAGAAGGTCGCGCGGCTGCACCTCGACGCCCTCGGCGTCCACCTGACGACGCTGACCGAGCGGCAGGCCGACTACCTCGGCATCCCGGTGGCCGGGCCGTACAAACCGGACCACTACCGGTACTGAGACCCCTGCCTACTGGGCCGGGTCCTGAAGGCCGAACCCGAGCCGGCCCACGGGCGCGAGCAGCTGTCCGGCGGCCCGGATGTGCTCGGCGTCGGCCCTCGCCTCCTGGTCGCGGCGGCGGGCCAGCACGGCCGCCAGGTAGAGTTCGGCCGGCGTGCCGAGCGGCGGGGCGGGCTGAACGTACGGCTCGACGGCGGCGGCCAGGCCGTAGCCGAGCCTGGCCCGGAGCGGCGGCGTCATCGACCCGGCCCGCGCCAGGAACAGGCGCGCCCGGAGCGCCAACGGGTCCGGGATGCGGCCCACGTCCGCGCCCATGCCCCAGCCGGCCAGCTGGGGCGGCATCCACAGCGGCGCGAACTGGCTCTTGACGCCGCGCACGCGCGCCGAATACGTCCCGGCCAGCATGTCGCCGAGCCGCTTGGACCGTTTCGAGCAAAAACCCGTGATCAGCGCGATGAACGGCAGGCCCCACAGTTCGAGGATCGCGAGGAGGCCGCGCACGAGCGCGTGGCGCGGCTGGATCGGCCCGCCGTCGTCGCGCACCACGCGCAACCCCATGACGGCTTTGCCGACGGACCGGCCGTGGGTGAACGTCTCGACGGCCACGGGGATGCCCAGCAAGCAGAGGGCGGTCGTGACGATGATCGCGACATCCCCCGACGCCCCGGCGGGCGCGACATGGGCCACGACGTCGGCGGCCGCGAACAGCACGATGGTGTAGACCACGATGTCGATCAGCGCCCCGACGGCGCGCGTCATGACCGAGGCGGACGTGACGTCGAGGACCACGGCCTCGGCGGTCACGACCTCGTCGCGGCTGGGCCGGGCGGCGGGGGAGAGAGCTGACACGCTCCTCATCCTAGGTTCTGGCGGCCGCCGGCCGGGGCGCCAGGACCTGAGCGTCCGCTGAGCATGTGCCCGCCGGGCCGCGCTGGCCGCCGGGCCACGCCCGCCTGCCCACTAGCCTTGGAACTGTGGACATCGAAGCTTTCGCCCAGCCCCGGGCGGCCCTGTGGCAGCGCCTCGGGGCGCTGACCAAGCGGCGCCGCCTCACGGGCGCGGAGGCGGACGAGCTGGCCCGCCTCTACGCCCGCACCGGCACCCACCTGTCCCAGGTGCGCTCCGCGGCCCCCGACCCGGCGCTCGTGTCCCAACTGTCCGGCCAGGTGGCCGCGGCCGGCGCGCGCCTGACGGGCGCCCGCGAGGGCTTCCTCCACACGCTCAGGGCCTTCTTCGAGTTCCGCCTGCCGGCCGCGCTGTACCGGCTGCGCTGGTGGGCCGTCGGGGCCGCGGTCCTCACCGTCGTCGTGGCCGTCGCCACGGGACTGCACATCCAGGACACGCCCGCGCTCCGGGCCTCGCTCGTGGCCCGGGCCAACGCCTCGGGCTACCAGAGCGACTTCTTCACGTATTACACGGAGGACCCGAACGCCGTGTTCGCGGCCCATGTCTTCACGAACAACGCCTGGATCGCGCTCGAGAGCTTCCCGATGGGCGTCACGTTCGTCGGCGGCCTGTACACGCTCGTGAACAACGCGATCAACCTTGGCGTCTCGGGCGCGGTCATGGGGGCGAACGGCCAGCTCCAAGGCTTCTTCACGTCGATCCTGCCGCACGGCATGCTCGAACTGTCCTGCCTGTTCACGGCCGTGGCGGCCGGCGTCAACGTGTTCTGGACCGTGCTCGTGCCGGGCCGCCGCAAGCGGACCGAGGCGCTCGCCCAGTCCGGGCTCACGCTCGTGCTCGGCGCGGTCGGCGCGGCGCTCTCGCTCGGCGTCTCCGGCCTGATCGAGGGGTTCGTCACGCCGCGCAGCTGGCCGGCCTGGGTCGAGATCGGCATCGGCGCGGTCGCCTGCGCCGCGTACTGGTTCTACGTGTTCGGCGCCGGCCGGCGCGCCCGCCGCCTCGGCGTTGACGCGTTGAGCGGTTTCGGCGAGACCTACGTGCCCGTCAGCGCGTAGAAGCGCCCGATGCCGGCGCTCGGGGAGCGCTCGGAACGCCGCCTTCGCGGTTACAGCTGGCCGGCCGCTTTCAACGTGAGGTAGGCGTCGGCCACGGCTGGGGCCAGCGTGTCGAGACCGCCGTCCACCGTGTGGGCGCCGCGCGCGCGGAGCTGGGCCTCCATGCCCTGGAGCGTGAGCTCGCGGCGTTCCGCGGCCGCGGCCAGGTAGACGGCGTCCGCGTCCTCGCGGCCCCGGGCCAGCTCGGCCTCCTCCGGGTCGCGCACCGTGGCCACGAGCACCACGTGCCGCCGCACGAGGCCGTCGAGCACGGTCGCGAGCCCGTCCTCGACGAGCGCCGGGTCCGTCGACGTGATCAGCACCACGAGCGCGCGCTGCCGGCTGACCGCCCGGATCCGGGCCGCCAGGTAGGTCCAGTCGGCCTCGACGAGCACCGGTTCGACACCGGCCAGGCCGGCCGACAGCGCGGCCACCGCCGTGGGCCCCGAACACGGCCCGACGTGCGCGCGCGTCACGCGGTCGGCCGCGACCAGGTCGACGCGGTCGCCGCCGGCCGCCGCCAGCGCGCCGAGCAGCAGCGCCGCTTCGATGCCGGCGTCGAGCCTCGTGGCGTCCCCGATCCTTCCGGCCGACCACCGCGACGTGTCGAGCACGATGACGACACGGCGGTCCCGTTCCGGCCGCCACGTCCGGACGACGGCCTTGTCGCCGCGGGCCGTGGCCCGCCAGTCGATCGACCGGACGTCGTCGCCGATCTCGTACTCGCGCAACGAATCGAACTCCGTGCCCTGCCCGCGCACGCGCACCGAGGCCCGCCCGTCGAGCTCCCGCAACCGGGCCAGGCGGTAGGGCAGATAACGCCGGGAACGGAACTCCGGCAACACCGAGATCTCGGCGGGGACCGACATCGTGCGCTGCCGCGCGGCCAGGCCGAGCGGTCCGAAACTGCGCAGCGTGACCGGGCCGGCGTGCCGCGTGCCGCGCCTGAGCGGCGTCAGCGGTGTGCGGAGGCGGCGGCCCTGCCCCCCGGGGATCCGCACGCGGACGCGTCGCTCCGGCGCGCCGGCGCCCGGCTCCCAGGCGTCGCGCACCACGAGCCGGGCCGTGCGGCCCGAGGCCGTGTTCATGAGCGTCAGCGTGGTCTGCGCCGTCTCCGTGAGGCGGACGGCCGGCGGCACGTCCCGCGTCAGGCCGATCCGCCTGGGGCTGGCGGCCGCGATCAGGTCGACGGCGCACGCGAGCAGCACGACGGCCACCCAGGCCACGGCCACGACCCCGCGGGGCCACAGTCCGACCGCCACGGCGCCGACGGCCAGCAGCAGCGGCACACGCCACGAGATCGCCATCGTCAGTCCGCCTCGCCTCTCGTCTCAGCTCTCACCCGGTCCGCCCGGCCTCAGCGCGGCACCGGCACGGACGCGAGGACGGTGCCGAGCACCTTCTCGGCGCTGCCGCCCTCGCTCGTCGCCTCGATGCGGAGCGACAGGCGATGCTGGAGGGTCGGGATGGTCAGCGCCTTGACGTCGTCCGGCGTGACATAGTCGCGGCCCTGGAGGAACGCCCACGCCTTGGCCGTCGCGAGCAGCGCAGTCGCGGCCCTCGGCGAGGCGCCGAGCTCGACGGACGGGGACTGGCGCGTGGCGCGGCAGACGTCGACGATGTAGCCGAGGACGGCCGGTTGGGCCGCGACGGCGGCGGCCGCGGCGCGGGCCGCCCGGAGGTCCTGGGCCCCGGCCACGGCCTGGATGCCGGCGCCGGGCAGGTCGCGCGGGTTGAAACCGGCCGCGTGGCGGGCCAGGATCTGGACCTCGTCCTCGCGCGGGGGCAGCGGCAGCACGAGCTTGAGCAGGAAGCGGTCGAGCTGGGCCTCCGGCAGCGGGTACGTGCCCTCGTACTCGACGGGGTTCTGCGTCGCGATCACCATGAACGGGTCCGGCAGCGGCCGGGGCGAGCCCTCGACCGTGACCTGGCGTTCCTCCATGGCCTCCAACAGGGAGGCCTGGGTCTTAGGCGGTGTGCGGTTGATCTCGTCCGCGAGCAGCAGGTTCGTGAACACGGGCCCGGGCTGGAACTCGAAGCGAGACCCGCGCTGGTCGTAGATCAGCGAGCCCGTGACGTCGCCCGGCATGAGGTCGGGCGTGAACTGGACGCGCTTCGTCTCGAGGCTGAGCGCCGCGGCCAGCGACCGGACGAGCAGCGTCTTGGCGACGCCCGGGACGCCCTCGAGCAGCACGTGGCCGCCGGCCAGCAGTCCGATGATGAGGCCCGTGACGGCCGCGTCCTGCCCGACGACGGCCTTGCCGATCTCGGTCCTGACCAGCGCCATCGCGCGCCGCGCGGCATCGGCCGCCGGCCGGGCCGGTTGGGCCGGTTGGACTGGGGTGGACGATGCCGGCCGGCCGGGTTGGGTGGGCACGGCACCCTTTCCGGGCGTGGAGGCTGATGGCTGTTTCGGGGCCTGGAAAGTGCCATTAGCCTCCACGCCCGGGAGAGCCTGGGGGCCCATAGGAGCCAGGGGTGGGGCAGGGGCCGGGGGCGCCGCGGCAGGAACCACGGGTGCGGGGGCCGTGGGCCAGGCGGGCGCACCGGGCGCACCGGACGCACCCGGCACGCCGGGCGGGAAGGATGGAACGGGGGCGGGGCCGGCCGGTGAGGTCATGGGCGGACTTCCTTCTCTAACTGGTCAAGATCCCGCGCGAGGCGGGTCAGTTCGGCGTCGCTGCTCGGCGCGGGGCCGTACAGTGTCGTTTCTACCAGGCGCGCGTCACGGCCGGAGGCGGCGTGGACGCGCGCGACGGTCGTGGCGCGGTCGGCCTCGGGGCCGATCCCAACGGTGCGGCCGATCCGGGCGAGGGCCGCGGCCCGGAGCGCGGCGGCGGCGTGCCCGCGCGCGTGCGCCCGCCGGTAGAGGCGGCCCAGGCCGCGGGTCAGCTGCGAGGCGGGGACGTGGACGGGCAGTGGCTCCGGCACCGGCGGGCCGAGGCGGCGGCCCAGCCAGAAAGCCGCGAACAGTCCGGCCACGAGCGCCATGAGGCAGCCCCACAGCAGCCGGCGCGGCACGATCCCGCCGAAGCTGAGGTCGAGCCCGCCGCCGTGGCTGCCCGCCGCCGGCAGATACCACGTGAGCGCCTTGTGCCGGCCCAGGGCCCTGAGCGCGAGGGCGGCGTTGCCGCGCTGGGCCACCCAGGCGTTCGTCACGAGGTCGGGGGACTGGAGCACGGCGACGCGGTGGCCGCCGACGCTGCCGGCGGCGTAGATCACGGCGCCGGCCTGGACGGTGCGGCCGGAGGTCTTCGGGTCGTAGGCCGTCGGGTAACACAGCGTGAAGGGGCCGGGGGTCGCGCCCGTGGTGGTGACCGTGCCGTTCGGCAGGCCGTCATCGCCCGTGCCCGAGCTGTACTCCGTGATCGCGACCGTGCCCGCGGCCTTCGCGTCGGCGTCGCCGCAGTGCGGGTCGAACGGGTGGGTGTGGTAGATCAGCGTGCCGCCGGCGTTCTGTGTGTTCCACACGGTCGGGGTGTCGATCCCGGTGCTCAGCGTGCCACCGGTCAACGTCATGACCGTGGTGTCGTCGCCGTCGACGATGACGATGTCGGCGCCGGAGCGCGCGAGCCTTGCCAACTGGCTCGCGCTCCAGCCGCCAGATCCCACGAGGGCGAGCGTGCTACCGGGTTTCGCGGCGGCGGCCGCGTCCTGGAACGATCCGGTCTGCCTCACGTCCACGCCGCGCTGGCCAAGCACCTGGGCCAGCGCCCTGGCGCCGTCCATGCCGTAGTTGTCGACGGACAGCGGCGTCGAATCGCCGGCCGGCCGGATCAGCGCGCCGAGCACCACGAACCCGGCCACGAGGATCGCGACCATCGACCACCCGGCGACGCGGCGGCGCCGGTCGCGTTTGGCGGTGGCCGCCGCCCGGCCGGTCGCCTCAGCGGTCATGGGACGGCCACCGGAACGTCGAGGATGACGGGCCCGGCCTGGCCGTCATCGGCCACCGGTGTGACGACATCGGCCTTGCCGACGGCCCTGAGCAGCTGGGCGGCCGCCCGGTAGGTGGGCTCCGACCCGGGCCGGTCGCCGTACGCGAGGTCGTCGAACGTCGCCGCGCAGTCCCTGAGGGCGGCGGCCAGGTCCGGCAGGAGGGCGCCGGCCTGGGCGGCGATCTCGACGGCCGTGCGGCCTGGGGCGGCCGTGAGGATGCCGCGCTCCTCGATGAGGCGCGCCACGGCCCGGAAGGCCGTCACGGTCGCGTCGGTCCACTCGCCGCGCTGGGCCAGGGCGGCGGCGTCGCGGCCGAGCTCCGCCGCCGAGCGCGTCTCGCCCGTCAGCACGCCGCGGTCGTCGTCGCGGCCCAGGCGGCGCCTGATCGGGCCGGCCACGACGAACGCGAGGATCACGACGGCGACGATGACGACGACGATCACGAGCCACGTCAACAGCTGGCCGAGCGACGCCGTGCCGCCGGACCGGAACAGTGACTCGAGCCAGTTCAGGAACCGCTGCCACAGCGACGGCCGGGTCTTGTACCCGGACTTCGCGAGCTCGCGCGTGATCCATTCGCGCGCCTGGTCCCCGCCCGGCGTCACGGGCACGTCGCGGAGGGCGGCGAGCAGCGGCAGGCTCACTGGTTCGCCGCCTGTGCCAGTTGGATGTCGAGGCCCTCGCGGCGCATGCGGGCGTCGATGTACAGGAGCGCGGTCACGCTGGAGAGGAACGGCTGGGTCACGGCGTTCGCGATGAACGTGACGACGGCCTCGCCGATCAGCAGCGGCGTGGTCGAGTCGCTGCCGGCCGCGAACACCGCGAGGACCAGGATGATCGAGCTGAACATGCCCGTGATGAAGCTGACGAGGATCGTGGCCAGCAGGTAGGTGCCGAACGTGCGCCAGAACACGCCGTCGGTCAGCTTCCAGCCGCGCACGAACGAACGGCCGACGCCGCTGCGCTCCAACACGAGCACGGGCGCCATGAACAGGGTTTTCACGACGAAGAAGAGCAGCACGCAGACCATCACGGCGATGATCAGCAGGACGATGCCGACCGCGGCGAGGCTGTTCGGGCCGACGGCCCTGACCCAGGCGGCGCCGAGCAGCACGGCGATGAGGACGGCCGCGGCCTCGATGACGCCGATCAGGAGCGTGAGCCCGAGCAACGGCCAGAAGCGGTCGCCGACGGCCCGCCAGGCCTCCTTCACGGTGGTGTGCCGGCCGAGCACCGCGCGGGACACCGAGTACGTGAGGAAACCGGACAGGAGAGTCGTGGCGATGAGCGTGAGGAGGCTCGTCACGAGCGTGGCCACGATCGAGCCGCCGCCGGCCAGCCCGGCTTGGAACCCGGCGTCGAAGCTGGCCGAGTCACTCGACAGCAGCGAGGACAGGGACGTGCCGGAGTTCTGGGTCGTGAGTTCCACGATGAGCCGGATCGCGCCGATCACGGCGAACACGATGACGCTGAGCCCGAACATGACGCCGGGGGAGTGGCGGATCGACTTGAAGGCGCCGTCGAAGATCTCGCCGACGCGCAGCGGCCTCAGCGGGATGACGCCCGGCCTCACGGACATCGGGGCCCAGCCGCCGGCCTGGGCCGGGCCCGCGAACTGCTGGTAGGTCTGGCCCTGTGGCCCGCCGGGTGGCGGGTAGCCCTGGCCGTACGTCTGGCCGTAGGTCTGCCCGTAGCCCTGGGAGGCGGGACCGTAGGCCGGCTGCGCGAAGCCGCCGGGCGCGGCCTGGGACGTGTTCGGGTTGACCCAGCCGGGCGGTGCGATCTGGCCGTACCGGGGTTGCGGCCGGGGCGGCGTGGCCGGGGCGCCCGATGGCGGCACGCCGGGTTGGATAGTAGGGGTGGCCGATGCCGGCACGCCGGGTTGGGTGGTGGGGATGCCCGATGCCGGCACGCCGGGTTGGGCAGTCGGGGTGGCCGATGTCGGTGCGGCCGGGCTTGGTGGTGTGGGGCCGGGGGCCGCGAAGCCGGAGGTCGGGCCGCCGGGGGCCGGCGGCGACGGCGCCGCCCAGTGCTCTGCGGGATCCGGCTCCTGGTGCTCGCTCATGTTGGGGGTCCTCCTCGGG
>JAISIU010000186.1 GCA_031261885.1 Bifidobacteriaceae bacterium | reverse complement strand
ACGGGCGGCGTCAACGCCGTCACGGGCCGCGGCCGGCACACGTCGACGGGCGCCGAGGCCCTGCCGCTCCCGGCCGGCGGCTGGGCCATCGACACGCCGGGCATCCGCAGCTTCGGGCTCGCCCACGTCTCCCAGGCCCACCTGCTCGCGGCTTTCCCGGACCTGGCGGACGTGGCCGCCGGTTGTCCACGCGGTTGCACCCATCTGGACGGCTCCCCCGACTGCGAACTCGACGAGTGGGCCGCCGCCCCCGGCCTGGATCCAGAAGAAGCCGCCACCCGGCGCGGCCGCCTCGACTCGGTCCGCCGCCTCCTGGAGGCCCGCGCGGCCGAGGACCGCCGCGAGCACCGCGCCTGATCCCCCCGTTTCCCAGCGTCAAGACTTATGGCTCCTAACACGGCCCCTTACCAGCCATATCTCATGACGCTCAGATCTCACGCCGCAGTGCACCCCCACACCCACATCCCAGCGTCAAGACTTATGGCTCCTAACACGGCCCCTTACCAGCCATTTCTCATGACGCTCGGATGGGTTGGCCCGGCGGGCACGGGTCGGCCCGTCACCGCGCGCCGGCTCGCGCGCCGGTAGGGTGAGCGGCGTGACGGACGAGAACTTTGACCAACCCCAGGCCCCGGCCTGGGCCGCCCCCGGGTCCCTCTACCGCGAGGACCTCGCGCTGGCGCAGCAGCTGGCCGACATCGCGGCCCGGATCGCGCTCGAACGGTTCGGCGCGCTGGACCTGCGGGTTGAGACGAAGCCGGACCACACTCCGGTCACGGACGCCGACAAGGCCGTCGAACGGGCCGTCCGCGCCCGCATCGCCGAGGCCAGGCCCGGGGACGAGGTTCTCGGCGAGGAGTACGGCGGGCGGCGCCCCGAGGACGGCGACGGCCGGCGCGTCTGGATCATCGACCCGATCGACGGGACGAAGTCCTACCTGCGCGGCGTGCCGGTTTGGGGCAACCTGATCGGCCTGGCCGTCTCGGGCCGGGCCGTCGTCGGGGTGGTCGGGGCCCCGGCGCTGGGCCGGCGCTGGTGGGCCGCCGAGGGCGGCGGCGCCTGGCGCCGCCTCGACCCCACGCTGGCCGCGCCCCACCCGACCGCACCCGGCAGCGTTCCCGGCGCTCCGGCATCGGCCGCCCAAACCGCACCGCCCACGCGACCCGGCCCCGCTCCGGCATCGGCCACCCCCACACGCTTCACGGACGGTGACGGCCGCGCCATCGAACCAATTCACGTGTCCGGCGTCACCGAGCTGCGCCACGCCTCCGTGTCCTATTCCTCGCTGTCCGGGTGGGAGCACCAGGGCCGGCTTCAGGGGTTCCTCGACCTGACGCGGTCGGTGTGGCGCACGCGCGCCTACGGGGATTTCTGGAGCTACATGCTGGTCGCGGAGGGCGTGGTCGACGCCGCCGCCGAACCGACGCTGGCGTTGCACGACATGGCTGCGCTGGCCCCGATCGTGACGGAGGCCGGCGGGCGTTTCACGGACACGCGCGGCCAGGTGGAGGGCCCGTTCGGGTCCGACGCGCTGGCCACGAACGGCCCGCTGCACGATCAGGTCGCGGCCTTCCTCGGCTAGCCCAGGCACCACTCCGGCGCCAGGCCAGCCTCACAGCGGCATGAACTGGGCCACGCGCGGCGGCACCGGCTCCTCGTGGGCCGCAGCGATCGTCCCGAGCGCGGAGACCCGCACCTCTTGCCTGGTCCGGGCCGCGCGCAGCAGCGCCCGGAACGCCGGGCTCAGCGGGCCGTCGCCGTCGGCGCCCTGTTCCGCCTCGATCTCCGTCGCGGCGTCGATCTTCACGTTCAGCGTGGCGGCCAGGTTCCCGACCATCTCTTCGAGGCGCTCGAGCACGGCCTGATTCTGCGCGACCGCGGCGAGCCGGCGCGCCTCGCGCAGCGCCCGCCGGGCCTTGCGCCACTGGCGCGACAGCCGCGCGCAGGCGGCCCGGTTCGCCTCGACGGCCGGGGCCAGCGTGGCGGAGACGCGTTCCCGGTTCTCTTCCTCCGGCAGCGCTTCCGTCGAGAGCCGGCGGCCCGTCCATTCGGTTCCGCCGACGAGCTCGACGCCGTCGAAGATCGCGGCGTCGGCCTGGTCGAGCACAGCCGCGGCCTCGGCCACGCGGGAGGCGCGGCGCGCGTACATTTTCACGGCCATCGCCAGGTCGAGGGACAGCGTGTCCTGGTCCTGATCCGGCCGGTCCACGAGGCCGTCCGGGACCGCCTCGCGGAGCCAGGCGGCTTGGGGCCCGCCGGCGGCCGCCCTGGCCTCCCACATGCGGTGGAGCGCCCAGGCGGCGTCCTCGATGGTTTCGCGGTACCGCGCGGAGCCGGGGTCGACCTCACCGACCGGCACGGGGCCGCCCGGGTCGTCGTCGAGCCTCTCCCAGACGACCGGGATGAGGGCGGCGCGGTCGTCGCCGAGGACCGTTCCGGAGAAGGCGAGCGCTTCTGAGACGCGGTCCTTCATGCCGAGCCAGCTCGGCGTCACGAACGCCAGCATGACGGCTTTCGGTTTGAAGGCGCGGTCGGGTTTGGCGGGCACGAGCCCGCCCCATTCGGGACCGTTGCGATCGGTGATGACGCGCGGCCTCGCCCCAAAGGCCCGCGCGTAGGAGCCGATGACCGCCTCGACGAAGGACCGTGCTCCGTTGGCCGACGCCGCGCTCATGGTTGGTGAGCCGGTGACGAGCAATATCGGAGGTTCCGCCCCTTGCCTCTGGTGGTCGGTGGCCCCGGGAACACCGGTGACCTGTTCCACAAGCGATTACTCTACAGGCGAAACGGCGCTGCGTGCGCCAAGGCCGGTAGGATCGGCTGGTCAGATGTGGCGCCGGCCGTGAAAGGAACCCGAGACCGTTGAAGAAGGCGAGCCCCGAAACCTCCCAACCTCCGGTCTTCACGCTGGTCACACTGCCGGACGGCAGCGGCCCGGAGCAGTTGGCGGCGCGGCTTTCCAAGACGGCGCAGTCCCTGCCGGGGGCGGCCGATGCCGCCCCTTACGAGTGGATCGTCGTGGCGCCCGATGCCGGGGGGTCGGGCCGGGCGGGAAC
>JAISIU010000147.1 GCA_031261885.1 Bifidobacteriaceae bacterium | reverse complement strand
TGGTCCGCGGCCTTGATCTGCTTGCCGAACTTGGCGGCGTTCGGCGAGACGTCGCACGGGATGCCGCGCGCCCGCAGCTGGCTCGCGACGGCCTCGGACCGCTGCCTGGACGCCTCGTCTGTCACGGCGATCCAGACGGCCGCCGGCACGGACCGGGACGCGGCCAGGCCGGCCCCGCCGGTCCCGAGCATCCAGGACACGAGCCGGGACACGCCGATCGACAGCCCGACGCCGGGGAAGCGCGCGGAACCCTCGGACACGAGGTTGTCGTAGCGTCCGCCCGAGCAGATCGAGCCGAGGGCGGGGGCGGCCAGCAGCGTGGTCTCGAAGACCGAGCCCGTGTAGTAGTCGAGCCCGCGCGCGATCTTCAGGTCCGCCTCCAGCACGCCGGGGATCCGTACCCGTGTGGCCTCCAGCAGCTCCCCGAGCTCCGTGAGTCCCTCCTCGAGCAGGTCGGAGCCGGCCCCGAGCCGCGCGGCCAAGGCCCTGACGCGGTCGACGACGCCGCTGTCCGCGCCGGAGATCCCGGCCAGCTCCAGGCAGGCCGCGGCCTGCTCCGGTGTGGCGCCGCCGCCCTCCTCGGTGAGGCCGTAGGCCACCTCGTCGGGTCCGATCTTGTCGAGTTTGTCGATCCAGCGCAGCACCTCGTCGATGTCGGTCAGGCCGATGCCTCGGTAGAAGCCCTCGGACACCTTGCGGTTGTTCGCCCCGATCCGGACCGGTCCGATCCAGGCCGCGAGCGACCCGAGCGCCTCGGCCATGACGCAGGCGCATTCGACCTCCTCGTGGAACGGCAGCTGGTCGCGCCCCACGATGTCGATGTCGGCCTGCGTGAACTCGCGGAACCGCCCGGCCTGCGGCCGTTCGCCGCGCCACACCTTCTGGATCTGGTAGCGCTTGAACGGGAAGGCGAGGTGCCCGGCGTTCTCGAGCACGTAGCGCGCGAACGGCACGGTGAGGTCGAAGTGCAGTCCGAGCGTCGCGTCGTCGTACTCGGAGTCGAGCTCCTGGAGGCGGCGCACCACGTAGACCTCCTTCGAGGTCTCGCCCTTGCGCAGCAGCTGGCCGAGCGGTTCGACGGCGCGTGTCTCGATCTCGGCGAACGAGTGCAGTTCGAAGACGTGGCGGAACGGTTCGATCACGGCCCGCTCGACGATGCGCTGCTGGGGCAGCCATTCGGGGAATCCGGACAGGGCGCGGGGCCTGGCCATCACATCACCTTTCCGCTGGTCAAAGCGAGTTTGAGGAATCCGTTGAGGCGCCGTTCGACGCCGAGTTCGGTGATCGCGCCGTGCCCCGGCCAGACCGTGACGCGGTCCGGGTAGGAGTTCGCGAGCGTCCGGAGCGAGGCGACCTGGGCGGCCTGGTCGCCGCCGGGCAGGTCGACGCGGCCGATGCCGTTGTTGAACAGGACGTCGCCCGTGAGCAGCGCGGCGTCCGACGATGCCGCCTGGTCGCCTTCTCCGGGGGCCTCCGAGACGAGGAAGACCGTGGAGCCGGGCGTGTGGCCGGGCAGGAGCCGGCCGTCGAACCGGAGCCGGCCGAACGCGAGCGTGGAGAGCCCTGCCGGGTCGGCCGGCAGGGGCCGGAGGTCGCCGGGGATTTCGATGACGGGTTCGACGCCCATGGCGCGGGCCCGGTGCGCGGCGATCGGCGCGGCGGCCGTCTCCGGGCGGGCCAGCCAGTCGAGGTCCGGCTCGGCGATGTAGGCGGGGACGCCGAAGTAGTTCGCGACGCGGCCGGCGTCCCACGTGTGGTCCTGGTGGCCGTGCGTCAGCAGGACGGCCAGCGGCTGCGCGCCGGCGAGGCGAACTTCGGCCGCCACGTGGCCGGCCGTCAGCACGCCCGGGTCGACGATGACGGCCGTCCCGTCGCTCCCGAGCACGAGGTGGCATTTCTCGTCGATGTACGGCGACGTGATCTGCTTGATGCGCACCCCACGAGGATACTCAGGTCGCGCGCGTGAGAAATCTGTCACTTCAGTCCCCTAGACTGGCCTTTGCGGCCAGAGTGCCGCGTTGTTTTGTGTCAGCCGTCAGGAGGAAACATGTCGGCCAGTAAGCGCGAGCGCGACCAAGCGCGCAAGCGTTATGAGAAGTGGCAAGCCCGCCAAGTGATCAGGCAGCGTAAGCACCGCCGCAACACGATCATCGGCTCCGTCGCCGGTGTGATCGTCGTCGCTGCCGTGGTCGTGGCCATGGTGCTCGCCAACCACAGTGACGAGAAGAAGGAAACGAAGGAATCGCTCGCCGCCGCGATGTCGGAAGCGTCGATGTCCGCGAGCTTCGCCTCGGAGGAGGCGGTCGAGTCGGCGTCGGCGGCGGCCGCGTCCCAGGCCTCGGAGGAGGCCGAGGAGTCGGCGGCGGCGTCGCCGTCGGCGTCCTCGACGGGCGAGGTGCCGGACAAGTCGGTCGCGCAGAACCGCACGTGGACGGGCAAGTTGAAGCTCGGCCAGGGCACGCTCGGCCTCCAGTTGGACGGCAAGGACGCCCCGCAGGCCGTGGCGAACTTCGTCACGCTGGCCAAGAAGAACTTCTTCAACGACACGAACTGCCACCGTCTGACGACATCGGGCATCTACGTCCTGCAGTGCGGCGACCCGACGGGCACGGGCACGGGTGGCCCGGGCTACACGTGGGGCCCCATCGAGAACGCGCCGACGAACAACGTCTACCCCGCGGGCACGCTGGCGATGGCGCGCACCGGCAACGACGGCAATTCGATGGGCTCGCAGTTCTTCATCGTGTACAAGGATTCGACGATTCCGTCCGATTCGGCCGGCGGTTACACGGTGTTCGGCAAGATCACGTCCGGCCTCGACACCGTGACCCAGATCGCCGCGAAGGGCGTTGAACCGACCAACGGGACGCCCGGGACGGACGGCACGCCGGCGGAGACCGTGACCATCAAGGGAGTGACCGTCAAATGAGTGAGGCAACTTCCGAGTTCGGTCCCGTCTTCACGGGCACGCCCAGTCCGCTTCCCACCGCGCCCGGCGCGGGGCCGTCCAAGGCGTCCGATGCCGGGTCCCCGGCCGGGGCGTCCGCGCCGGTCCAGGAGTTCGGCCCGGTTTACACCGGGACGCCCGGTCCGCTGCCCACGGCGCCGGCCCAGGCCGTCGCCCAGAAGGCGTCCGATGCCGGGTCCCCGGCTGAGGCGCCCGCGGCGCCCGCCGAGTTCGGTCCCGTTTACACGGGCACGCCGGGTCCGCTGCCGACCGCGCCGGGCGCCGCTCCGGCATCGGCCGCTCCCGCCGCCACGGGCGAGTTCGGTCCCGTCTATACGGGTACGCCGGGTCCGCTGCCCACGGCGCCGGGCGCCGCTCCGGCATCGGCCGCTCCGGCCGCGCCCAAGGGGCCGGCCCCCAAGCCGGGTCCGCGCGC
>JAISIU010000086.1 GCA_031261885.1 Bifidobacteriaceae bacterium | reverse complement strand
AGCCATCCGGCGTCTGCCCCACGGCATCGAACAAGTCCACCCGTCCAACCTATGGGAACGGGCGCCACGCTCCCCGGAGGCTGGGCCACAGATTCGCCAAATCCTCACATTCCCCGGGGCGTTCCATCACGATCCCGTGGCCTCCGCACCGGAGTGAGACCGGACGGCGGGCCAGTAGGCTTACGAGGGTGATCACCGGCCGGCTCGCGCAGCTCAGCGCCCACCATCGCATCACCGTCGCGTGCTGCTGGCTGGTCCTCGCCGTGGCCGGCCTCGTCCTGGCCGCCGGCGGCGCCACCCCGCACGGCCTCTTCTCCCATGTCACCACCGGCGTGCCCGTGGTCCCCGGCTCGGACTCGGCGGCCGCCGACGCGGTCGTGGCCGACGGCGCCACGGCCGGACCGGCCGTCACGCTGATCGTCGACGGCCTCGACCTCGCCTCGAGCGACGCCGCGGCCGCCGAGAACGCGATCAAACCCGCCGCCACCGCCCTCGGCCGCGTCCACGGCATCGACACCGTCATCGACCCGCTGGCCCTGCCCGGCGGCACGGACAACCCGGCGGCCAGCGCCCTCGTCGCGAAGGACCGGCGCGGCTTCCTCGTGGTCGCGGAGCTGCGGCAGGACCTCGAACCGGACCTCCAGGCCACGGCCCTCGACGCCGCCGGCCGTGAGCTCCGGGCCGCCGCCCACCGGCTGAACCGGCTCGGGCTGACCACGGCCGTGGGCGGCGCCGAGCTGGCCGAACGCCACGCCGTGCGCGAGGCCCGCGACCTCCTCGCCTGGGGCGGGGCGGCCGGGCTCGTGCTCGCGCTCTTGGTGCTCGCGTTCGCCCTCGGCGCCGGGCTGCCGGCGCTCGTGCCCGCCGGGGCCGGAGTCGGGGCCGCCGCCGTCGAGCTCGGGATCCTGGCCCTCGCCGCCCGGCGTTCCACGCTCCAGCTCGCGACCGTCGCCGTCGGCGCCGCCGGCGCCGCGCTCCTGGCCGCCGGCCTCGCCACCGCCGTCACAGTCCGCTACCGCCGCACCCTCCTCCCCGGCCTGGCCGCTCCCGTCCCCGCGGCCGGTGCGCGGCGCCGCCGCAGCGCCCTCACGCCGAACGCCGCCCGGGAGACCGGAGCGCGCCTCGGGTATCCCGTGACCGGCGTCGCGGTCGGCGCGGCCGTCGCCGCCACCGCCCTCCTGTGGTACCGCATGAGCTTCACGAACACGGCCGCGCTGGCCGGCATCGGCGCCGCCGCCCTCGCCTGGCTCGCCGCCCTCACGCTGACACCGGCGCTACTCGCCCTGTTCGGCCCCAGGCTGGCCGACCCGTCCTGGTTCGGGCGCGTGCCCGGCCTCGGCCGCGCGTTCCAGCGGCGCCCGGCCGCGCCGCCATCGGCCACGCCCGCCCAGCCCGTCCGCCAAGGCGACCCGCTCGCCTGGCCCAGCGGTCCGGCATCGGCCGCCTCCACCGCCGCGCCCCGCCCGAACGGCACGGCCCGGGTGCGGCGCTGGCCCGTCATCGTCGGCCTGGTCGCCCTGCTGGCGACGGCCCCCGCCGGCGCGATCGCGCTGATCGGCGACACGTACCTGGCCGTCACGCACCCGGCCCAGGCCCGCTACACCCGGCTGCTGGCCGCACACTTCCCGGCCGCCAGCGCGCCCCAGATCACGGTCGTCTCGCGCGGCTCCGAAGCCGCGACGGCCACCTGGGTGTCCCAAGAACTGACCGGACTGGAGCACGTCCGCGACGCCGCGACGGCCCAACGCAACGGCTACGTCGCGGTGTCCGTCTCGCCGGATCAGGGCACGGGCGCGCCCACCAGCGAGGACACCCAAGCCCTGGTCCAGGAGATCCGCGCCCACGCGCCGTCGGGCTTCACGGTCCACGTCACGGGCCAGGCCGCCCACCTGCTGGACTGCACCGACCGGATCGCGGGCCGCACCGGCTTGGCCGGCGGTTGGACGATCCTCGGGGCCGCCGCCCTCGCGGCCGTCTACGGGACGCGGGAAAGCCGCCGGCGCCGGCGGTGAGGCCGGCGCCGGAGCGTCCAAACGTGTTCAGTTCTCGACCCTAGCGGGCTGCGGGCCGGCCAGGCCGGCCGCGCCCCCTGCCGCGTGGCCCTATTTGGCCGCGGGCGCCTTGGCCGCGGCCTCGGCGTCCTTGTCCTTCTCCTTGGGCTTCGGCTTGTAGTCGACGCCCGCCTCGCGGCGCTGCGCCGCCGTGATCGGCGCCGGCGCGCCCGTCAGCGGGTCGTAACCGCCGCCCGACTTCGGGAACGCGATGACGTCGCGGATCGAATCCGCGCCGACCAGCAGCGAGACGATCCGGTCCCAGCCGAACGCGATCCCGCCGTGCGGCGGCGCGCCGAACTGGAAGGCGTTCAGCAGGAAGCCGAACTTGGCCTGCGCCTCCTCCTCGGAGAGCCCCATGACCTTGAAGACGCGCTCCTGCACGTCGCGGCGGTGGATACGGATGGAGCCGCCGCCGATCTCGTTGCCGTTGCAGACGATGTCGTAGGCGTACGCCAGCGCGTTGCCCGGGTCCTCCTCGAAGCGGTCGATCCACTCCGGCGTGGGCGACGTGAACGCGTGGTGCACGGCCGTCCACTGGCCCGAGCCGACCGCGACGTCGTCATCGGTCCCGACGGGCTTGAACAGCGGCGCGTCCACCACCCACGTGAACGCCCAGTCGCCCTTCTTCGCGAGGCCCAGCCGGGCCGCGATCTCGTTGCGCGCCGCGCCGAGCAGCTGGCGCGAGGCCATGGGCTGGCCGGCCGCGAAGAAGACGCAGTCGCCCGGGTTCGCGCCGACCGCCCCCGTCAGGCCGTCGCGTTCGGCGTCCGAGATGTTCTTGGCGACCGGGCCGCCCAACGTGCCGTCGGC
>JAISIU010000075.1 GCA_031261885.1 Bifidobacteriaceae bacterium | reverse complement strand
ACGAGGGGCGCGAGGCCGATCGTCAACGGCACGAAGATGAAGTGATACACCGTGGTGATGCCGAATTGCCATCGGTCCAGGTCTATCGCTGTCACGTTTTTGCCTCCGCGTTGAGGAGTGATGGCGTCGAGACCCATCGTCTCGGACAGATGGGGCGGGTGGGGCCGGGACGCCGTTGAAGGGGTTATGGAACTGTCAGTGCGACACGAACCCGCATGTCGCGCTCGTGTTCACGCTAAGTGGTAATGGTACTCGCCGTGGGAGGACCTAGGTCCCCGATCTTCACACTTTCTCCAGATTTGGGCGGGCCTCCGGGGGCTCCGCACGCCTCCTAAGAGTAGAAATACTCACTCTTTTCGCAGGTCAAACGCGTGGTGCACGATGGCGGAACGCCCCATTCGCTCGGTGGGCGGCCTTCTGAAGTTGGGCGGCGGGCCGGGCGGGGCGCGCGGCGCGAGACCGTACGATGGTGCGGTGCCAGCAATGTCCGACCGCGCCGTGCCCGATGGCGTCCCATCGGTCGGCCTCAGCGTCTCGCCGGCCGCCCCGCCCTCCTTGTTCGACCGCCTCGCGCCGCTGCTCGACCGCGTCCGCGGTCCCATCCAGTACGTCGGCGGCGAGGTCGGCCAACGGGTCAAGGACTGGCATTGCGCGGGCGAGGCCACGGTCCGCTGGGCGCTCCTGTTCCCCGACGCCTACGAGGTGGCCGTCGCCAACCTCGGCGTCCAAATCCTCTACGAGGTGCTCAACGACCGCGCCGACGCCCTCGCCGAACGCGCCTACACCCCGCTGCCGGACATGGAGGCGGCGCTGCGCGACGCCGGCCTGCCGGCCTTCACGGTCGACACCCACCGGCCGCTCGGCGCCTTCGACGTCATCGGCGTCTCCTTATCCACTGAGCTCGGTTTCACGAACCTCCTGACCAGCCTCGACCTCGCGGGCCTGCCGCTCCACCAATCCGACCGCCGCGAGACGGACCCGCTCGTCATCGCCGGCGGGCACTGCGCCTTCAACCCCGAACCGCTGGCCGACTTCCTGGACGCCGCCGTGCTCGGCGACGGCGAGGAAGCCGTCGGCGAGGTGACCGCCGTCATCGGGCGCTGGAAGAAAGGCGGCAAACCCGGCGGGCGCGCCGCGCTGCTCAGGGAACTGGCGACATCGGGCGCCTGCTACGTCCCCTCTCTCTACTCCGTCGACTACGCGCCGGATGGCACGATCGCCCGCGTCGTGCCCACCGGGCCGGACGTGCCCGCCCGGCCCGCCAAACACGTGCTGCTCGACCTCGACCGGTGGGAACACCCCGCCCGTCCGATCGTGCCGTTCGGCGAGAGCGTCCACGACCGCTTCTCCGTCGAGATCTTCCGCGGCTGCACGCGCGGCTGCCGCTTCTGCCAGGCCGGCATGATCATGCGGCCCGTCCGCGAACGCTCTGGCGCCTCGATCAGCCGGCTCGTCGAACAGGGACTGGCCGCCACCGGTTACGACGAGGTCGGGCTTCTGTCGCTGTCCTCGGCCGACCACTCCGAGATCGGCCAGGTGGCCGCCACGCTGGCGGACCGCTACGCCTCCGAGGAGATCGGCCTGTCGCTGCCGAGCACGAGGGTCGACGCCTTCAACGTCGAGCTCGCCCAGCAGCTGGTGCGCGGCGGGCGGCGCTCGGGGCTGACGTTCGCCCCTGAGGGCGGCACCGAGCGGCTGCGCCGCGTCATCAACAAGATGGTCACCGAGGAAGACCTGCTCCGCACCTGCCGCACGGCCTTCCAGGGCGGCTGGCGGCAGGTCAAGCTGTACTTCATGTGCGGGCTGCCCACCGAAACCGACGCCGATGTCGTCGCGATCGCCGCGCTGGCCCGGCGCGTCATCGAGGTGGGACGCGAGGTGACGGGCCGCCGCGACGTCGGCTGCACGGTCTCGATCGGGCCGTTCGTGCCGAAGAGCCACACGCCGTTCCAATGGGCGGCGCAGGCCGCGCCCGACGTCGTGGACCGGCGGCTCGGCGCGCTGCGCGAGGCCATCCGCGCCGACCGCGGGACCGCCCGCGCCATCAAACTCCGGGCCGGCGCCGGGCGGCCGGCCCAGCTCGAAGGGCTGCTCGCGCGCGGCGACCGGCGGCTCGGCGCCGTGATCGAGGCCGCCTGGCGCGCCGGGGCCCGGTTCGACGGTTGGCGCGAATACGTCGACCTCGACCTGTGGGAGCGCGTGGCCCGCGAGGTGCTGGGCCGGGCCGGCCTCACGCCCGAGTGGTACACGGCCCGCGAACGCACTGTCGACGAGATCCTGCCTTGGGACCACCTCGACTCCGGCCTCGACCGCGACTGGCTGTGGGAGGACTACGAGGCCGCCCTCGCCGAGGAGGGCGTCGAGGACTGCCGCTGGTCCGGCTGTTACGACTGCGGCGTCTGCGCCACGCTCGGCGCGGAGATCCAGATCGGCCCGTGGGGCCCGAACGAGAACGGGGCGGCGTGATGGCCAAACAACGGCAACCCCAAGGACCGCCGCCGCCCCCGGCCGTGCAGCGCGTGGTGCTCCGGTACGCCAAGCGCGGCCCGCTGCGGTACGCCTCGGCGCGCGACCTGGCGCGCAGCTTCGAGCGGGCGCTGCGACGCGCCCGGGTGCCGATGGCCTACTCGGCCGGCTTCCACCCGCACCCGAAGCTCAGCTACCTCTCGGCCGCGCCGACGGGCGCGGCCAGCGAGGCCGAATACCTGGAGGTGCGCCTGGCCCGGCGCGTCGAGGCAGCGGAGCTGGCGGCCGGCCTCACGGCCGTGCTGCCGCGCGACTTCCCGATCCTCGGAGCCGTCGACACGACGGGCTCAACGGCCGGCGGCAGCGCGGCCGGCCTCGACTTCGGCGCGCTGCTCCAAGCCTCGATGTGGCGGCTCGAATGGGACGCCGCCCCCGCGCCCGGCGGCGTCGACCCGGCCCACCTGGAACGCGCTTTGGACACGCTCATGGCCGCGCCGGCCTGGCGCGTGCGCCGCCCGCCGCGCCCCAAGGACAAGGACCCACTGGGCCGCGAGCTCGACATCCGGCCCGCGCTGACCGGGGCCGCGCTCTGCGACTGCCACGGTGACGGGCCCGCCCGGGTGGGGTGCGACATCGTGCTCCGCCACGGCGTGCCCGCGGTCCGCCCGGACGACGTGGTGCGTGCGCTGCTGGCCGGGCTTCCGGATGCCGCGCCCACGCCGCTGCTGACCCTCCGCCTGGCCCAGGGGGTGCTCCGGGAAG
>JAISIU010000068.1 GCA_031261885.1 Bifidobacteriaceae bacterium | reverse complement strand
CGTAGCGGAGCGGAGGAAACGCGGCCATTGAGCATTGCGGAGAAGCAAAAGGTCCACTGTGGTGGACACAGTGGACCCAGCTTCGTAGCGGGGAGAGGATTTGAACCTCCGACCTCCGGGTTATGAGCCCGGCGAGCTACCGAACTGCTCCACCCCGCGTCGGCAAGTGAGTAGCTTACGCCCGGTGGTGTGAGGAGCGCAAGGCCTGGGGTGGTCCACGCGGAGCGGTTAGACTGATGCTTTGGTCCGGTCCAGCTGCTTCAGGTGGGTCCGCGCCCTACCCCATCCGGAAGGAACAAAAGCTATGAGAACCAAGCGCACTGCCGCGGTCTTGGCCTGCCTGGCGTTGTGTTTCGCGGCCGTGACGTTGAGCGGCTGCAGCAGCGACTCGGACGCGTCCGCGACGGACACGTCAATCCCGCCATCGGTGGCGTCAAGCCAGGCATCGGCCTTCCAGTCGGCCGCCCAACAGGACGCGAACGAGGTCCTGTACGACGTCAACTGGCAGAGCCAGGGCGAGGGCAAGGCGCCCCGGCTCGTCTTCACACCGCCGTTCACCACTCTCGTCTCCGCCACGCGGCTGATCAAGGAGGGCACGGGTGAGACGATCACGGCCGGGGCCCGCATCACGGTCAACTACGTCGCGGTCAACGGTTCGAACGGGTCCGTGATCGAGAGCACGTGGGCCGAGGGCTCCACGACGGACATGACGCTGAACACGGACTCGGTGGACCAGACGCTGATTGACGGCCTCGTCGGCCACAAGGTCGGCTGCCAGATCCTGTACTCGGTGGCGCCGGGCTCTGCCACGTCGACGGATTCGACCACGAGCTCGGTGCTGGGCATCGAGGTCGAGGGGACGCACTCGATCCCGTCGGCCGCGGCCGGCGCGACGCTGACGCCGGACCTCTCGGGGTTGCCGTCGGTGTCGTTCCCGGACCCGAGCTCGGGGCCGTCCCTGGCGCCGGCCAGTGGGAACGCTCCCACGGACTTGGTCGTGAAGCCGCTGATCAAGGGCACGGGCGCCGCTGTCAAGCAGGGTGACTCGATCACCGTGAACTACGCGGGTTGGCTGTGGAACGGGACGGAGTTCGACTCCTCGTACGGTTCGTCGCCGTTCACCACGACCCTCGACACGTCGAGCCTGATCTCCGGCTGGGTCACGGGCCTGGCGGGCCAGGCCGTCGGGTCGCGCGTGTTGCTCGTCATCCCGCCGGCCTACGGCTACGGCGGGCAGGCCATGGGCGAGATTCCGGCCAATTCGACGCTTGTCTTCATGATCGACATCCTCGACGATTCGGGCCAGGCCGTCTCGGCCTCGCCGTCGGCCTCCTGACGGGCCGTCTCCGTCTCTCGGTGAACGATGGCGCCGGGTGGGTTTCGAGCGGAACCCGCCCGGCGCCATCGTGCGTTTCCGGGCGCCGCCTTCCGGCGGGCCGGCGCGGGCGCCCGGCGCCGCTAGGATCGTGACCGTGCCGGGGCGGATCAAGCAGGAGGATGTCGAGCGGGTGCGCGAGGCGGCCCGCATCGACGAGGTGGCGGGCGAGCGCGTCACGTTGAAGCCGGCGGGGCCCGGCTCGCTGAAGGGGCTGTGCCCGTTCCATGACGAGCGGACGCCGAGCTTCCACGTCCGGCCCGCCCTCGGCGTGTGGCATTGTTTCGGCTGCGGCGAGGGCGGCGACACGATCGCGTTCGTCATGAAGGCGGATTCGTTGCCGTTCAAGGAGGCCGTCGAGTACCTGGCCGGCCGCTACGGCATCGACCTGCACTATGAGGCCGGTGGCCCGCCGGACGGGATCAAGACCTCGGGCCGGCAGCGGCTGCTCGAGGCGAACCGGCTGGCGGGGGAGTATTTCCGGGCGCAGCTCGATTCGCCCGAGGCGGCGGCCGGCCGCCAGTTCCTCGAGGGCCGGGGCTTCGACCGGGCGGCGGCGGACCGGTTCGGCGTGGGCTATGCGCCCAAGGGGTGGGACAACCTGTTGCGCGCGCTGCGGGGCCGCAATTTCACGGATGCGGAGATCCAGGGCGCGGGCCTCGTCAGCCAGGGCCAGCGCGGCTGTTACGACCGGTTCCGCGGCCGGCTGATCTGGCCGATCCGCGACCTGACGGGCGCGGTCATCGGGTTCGGGGCGCGCCGCCTGTACGACGACGACCAGGGCCCCAAGTACCTGAACACGCCGGAGACGGCGGTGTACCACAAGTCGCAGGTGCTCTACGGGGTGGACCTCGCGAAGAAGGACATCTCCAGGTCGCGTGAGATCGTGATCGTCGAGGGGTACACGGATGTCATGGCGGCCCATCTGGCGGGCGTGACGACGGCCGTGGCGACGTGTGGCACGGCGTTCGGCCAGGACCACATCCGGGTGGTCCGGCGGTTGCTCGGGGACACGGGGGACGCGGCGGCGGGCGTCATCACGTCCGATGGCGTGGCGCACGGCGGGCGGGTCGTGTTCACTTTCGACGGCGACGCGGCCGGGCAGAAGGCCGCGATGCGGGCGTTCTCGGAGGACCAGCGGTTTTACGCGCAGACGTTCGTGGCCGTGGCGCCGGACGATATGGACCCGTGCGAGTTGCGCCTGGCGCGCGGGGGCCAGGCCGTCAAGGACCTCGTGGCGTCGGCGTCGCCGTTGTTTAAGTTCGCGATTCGCACGGTGTTGAAGTCGTTCGATTTGGAGACGGCCGAGGGCCGTGTCGCGGGCATGCGGGCGGCGGCCCCGATCGTGGCCGGCATCCGGGACCACGGGCTGAGGCGGGATTACACGAGGCAGCTGGCGGGCTGGATCGGTACGGATGAGCGTGAGGCGCAGCGGGCCGTGCGGGCGGCGCGGTCGGGCGGCGCGGGTGGGCGGCGCGGCCCGGCCGGCGATGACGGTCGGTCCGGTCGGTCCGACTCCGGCGGTGGGGGCCGGCCCCGGGGCGGGGACGGCGGTTCGTGGCTGGCCGCGGCCGGGCGTGGCGGTGCGGGCGGTCCGGCCGTGGGCGCGGTGGCGGGGGCGCCGTTGCCGGGTCTGCCGGGTGGCGGCGGGCGTGGACGCTCGCGCGGCCTGTTGGCGGCGGATCCGGTTGCGCGGGTCGAGCGGGACGCGCTTGTGGCGGCTCTGCAGTGTCCGGGCCTCGTGCCGCCGGAGTTCGACCAGCTTGAGGCCGACGCCTTCACGGTGCCGGC
>JAISIU010000012.1 GCA_031261885.1 Bifidobacteriaceae bacterium | reverse complement strand
GCTTTGCGGGGCCGACACCTCCGGATCAACCCCAAGATGATGAGGCAGTCGGGTCCGGCGTGAGGCGGACAAAAGCATGGCCTCCGCGCTCAAACTTCCGGATGAACGCTGGGGTGTTTGGCGGGGAGGCGGCGCGGCACAGGGTGCGGCGGGCGGGCGGATGGGAGAATCGGGGCGTGTCTGATCAGCTGACCCCACCCGCCGGTCCCCGCGCCAGGGGACCGCTCGCGTACTGGCTGCCGGCGATCGTCGCGGCCGTCGTCGGGATCGTGCTCGGCCTCGGCATCGGCGCGATCCACGGCGCGGCCGCCTCCGGGCCCAGGTCCGGCCACGCGGCCGCGGCCCGGACCGGAGGCGCGACGGCGGTCGCGCGAGCGGCGGGCGCCCGTGCGGCATCGCCCACTCCTACGCCGACCGTGCCGGCCTCGCCGACCCCGACCCCGGCCTGGGGCCCGAACGCCAAGGCCGTCTACGCGTTCGACATCGACACGGGCAAGGTGTTGTACGAGAACGGCGCGGAGACGCCGATCCACGCGGCCTCGCTGATCAAGCTGCTCGGCCTGCTCATCACCGTCGACGAGATCAACGCGGGGCAGATCACGTGGGACCAGAAGATCCAGATCACGGATCCCGTCATCGAGAAGATGTCGGAGGGGTGGTCCACGGGCGGCTACAACCTGAAGGTGGGCCAGACGTTCACGGTCAAGGAGCTGTTCTCGCTCGCGCTCGTCGCCTCGAACAACGCGGCCATCACGCAGCTCGGCCTCACGCTCGGCGGGTCGAACTCCGGGTTCGTCGACATGATGCGGCAGCGGGCGGCCAAACTCGGCATCACGGACGCGACGCTCGTCTCGGTCTCGGGGCTCGACAACAAGACGCTGGCCGGTTTCAACCTGATGTACCCGGGCACGGATCAGAGCGCCGGGAACCTCGTCTCGGCCAAGGACCTCGGTTTGATCACCAGGCAGCTCATGACCGAGTACCCGGCCATCACGGAGATCTCCTCGATGCCGAAGGTGCCGATCAAGTCGAGCTACGTCTACAACACGGTCCAACTGCTCAAGGGCGGCGCCTACTACGACCCGTCGTTGCACGTCACGGGCCTGAAGACGGGTCTGACGACGTCGGCCGGCCACTGCCTCGTGGCGACCACGGCCCGGCCCGGCAAGGACCGCATCGGGGTCGTCATCATCCACGCGAAGAGCTCGTGGGACCGGTTCGCGGGCGCGGCCAACCTGTTGCGCGCGCTCGACGCGATCCAGGACGGGAAGGATCCGGCCTCGGCGATCATCGACTACGCGACGGCCTCCTCGGGCGCCTCGGACGCCGGCAAGGATTGAGACGGGCCGGGACCGTGAAACTGTACCGGGACGAGGGCGTGGTGCTGCGCACGCAGAAGCTGGCCGAGGCCGACCGCATCTGCACGCTGCTGACCCGCCGGCACGGCCGCGTCCGCGCGGTCGCGAAAGGGGTGCGGCGCACCTCCTCGAAGTTCGGGGCCCGGCTGGAGCCGTTCATGCGCGTGGACCTGCAGCTGCACGAGGGCCGCAGCCTCGACACGGTGACGCAGGCCGTGACGCTCGGGGCCTACGCCGAGCCGATCTCGCGGGACTACCAGCTGTTCACGGCCGCCAACAGCGTCGTCGAGGCGGCGGAGAAGCTGACGGAGGTGGAGCACGAGCCGGCCATGCGGCTCTACCTGCTGACGATCGGCGCGCTCGGCGCGCTGGCCCACCGCGCCCACGCGCCCGGTCTGGTGCTCGATTCCTACCTCGTGCGCGCGCTGGCCGTGGCCGGCTACGCGCCGAGCTTCGACCAGTGCGCCCGCTGCGGGGCCCCGGGGCCGCACGCGGCGTTCAGCCCGGCGGCGGGCGGCGCGGTCTGCCCGGACTGCCGCCCGCCGGGGGCGGCGGCGCCGGCCCCGGCCACGATGCTGCTGCTCCAGGCGCTGCTGGCCGCGGACTGGCCGGCCGCGGACGCCTCGGCGCCGGCGGCGCAAATGGAGGCGGCGGGGCTCGTGGCGGCCTTCGTCCAGTGGCATATCGAGCGGGCGGTGCGTTCGCTCAGGCTCGTCGAGTTGTGAGGGCTGGTGGGGCTGTGAGCCGGAAGGACGGGACCGAGGACGGCCGGGCTCCCCGGGCGCGCGGCGCGGAGGCGCGGACCTGGCCCGCGCCGCACCCGAGCGGGGCGCGCCCGCCGGAGTTGGACGCGCGGGCGCTGCCGCGCCACGTGGCCGTCGTCATGGACGGGAACGGCCGGTGGGCCAACCAGCGCGGCCTGCCGCGCGTCGAGGGGCACCGGGCCGGCGAACGCGCGCTCGTCGACGTCGTGGCCGGGGCCGTCGAGGCGGGCGTCGAATGGCTCTCGCTCTACGCCTTCTCGACGGAGAACTGGAAGCGTTCGCCCGCCGAGGTGCGGTTCCTCATGGGGTTCTCGCGCCAGACGATCCGCGAGGACCGCGACCTGTTCGACTCGTGGGGCGTCCGGATCGTGTGGTCCGGGCGGCGGCCGCGCCTGTGGCGGTCGGTCGCCAAGGAACTGGTCGTGGCCGAACGCCAGACCCAGCACAACGCGGGCCTGGGCCTGAACCTGTGCGTCAACTACGGGTCGCGCCTGGAGATCGCCGATGCCGTCAAGCAGGTCGCGCTCGACGTGGCGGCCGGGCGGCTCGACCCGGCGCGCGTGACGGAGCGGACCGTGGCGGCCCGGTTCGGGGCGCTCGATGCCGGACCGGTGGCGGGGTTGGCCCGTCCGCCCAGGCCGCACATCCCGGACGTCGACCTGTTCGTCCGGACGTCGGGGGAGCAGCGGCTCTCGAACTTCCTGTTGTGGCAGTCGGCCTACGCGGAGCTGTGCTTCGTGCCGGAGCTGTGGCCGGACGTGGACCGGCGCGTGCTGTGGCGCACGCTCGAGGAGTTCGCCGGGCGGGGGCGGCGGTTCGGTGGCGCGACCGACACGCCGGTCGCGGGCGGCGCGCCGGGGCGGGAGGCGGGATGATGGCCCCATGAGCGTTCGGCCCCGGCATCGGGTATGGCGTCACGCGCGGCGGCTTGTGGCCGTCGTGTTGGCCGTGCTCGTGCTCGGCGCGGCCTCGTTCCTGGCGGTCGCGACGGCCTCGGAGTTCAAGCCGCCGGACACGGAGCGGGTCCAGGTGCAGCGCGCGCCGGCCGGCGCGGCGCTGCGGGATCTCGCGGTCGGGGGACAGGTCAAGGTCCTGTCGCTCAACGTGGGGTACGCCGGGCTCGGCCAGAAGGACGACTTCTTCATGGACGGCGGCCACATGGTGCGGGCGCCCAGGGCCGATGTCGCGGCGGACCTCGCGGGGATCGAACGGACCGTGAAGTCGAACCCGGCGGACGCCTACCTGCTGCAGGAGGTCGACACGGATTCGCACCGGTCCTACCGCATCGACGAGGCGGCCCGGCTCAGGCAGGCGAGTGGCGCGAACGCGGCGTTCGCCTACAACTTCAAGTCGATGTTCACGCCCTACCCGCTGCCCGCGATCGGCGCGGTGAAATCCGGGCTCCAGACGTTGACCACGCTCTCGGACCCGACGGCGGCGCGGCAGTCGCTGCCCGTGCCGTTCGACTGGCCGGTCAGGCTGTTCAACCTGAAGCGGTGCGCGCTGATCACGCGGATCCCGGTGTCGGGCGGGGCCACGGGCCGTGAGCTCGTCCTCATCAACGTCCACCTGGAGGCCTACACCTCGGAGGCCGGGCGCCGGGCGCAGACGGCGGTCGTGACCGAACTGATGAACGACGAATACTCGAAGGGCAACTACGTGATCGTCGGCGGGGACTTCAACCAGGCCTTCCCGGATTCGCCGAGCTACCCGGACGTGGCGAAGGACTGGACGCCGGGACGGTGGGACGCGGGGCTCGTGCCAGCCGGATGGGCGGCGCGCACGGCGCAGAACGTGCCGACGGCCAGGCTCGACAACGGCGCGTGGACGGGGTCGGACCAGACGAGCCAGGTGTTCGCGATCGATGGTTTCATCACGTCGCCGAACCTTCAGGTGGACCAGGTGACGGGGCTCGACGAGGGGTTCCGGTTCTCGGACCACAATCCCGTGGAGCTGGCGGCGACGCTGCTGCCGGACGTCGCCGGCGATTGAGCCGCGCACGGCTCGGGCCTCAGACCCCTTTGGGCCCGATCCGGCGGTGGACCATGGCGGCCGAGAGCGAGGCTCCGAGCAGCTGCGGGAGGGCCGAGGCCGCGATGAAAATGCTCTGGCGGACGAGCACCTCGCGCCAGCGGGCCGTGAACCAGAACGTGGGCCGGCCCGGTTCGCCGGCTGGGCAGATCAGGCAGTTGTCGGGCAGGTTGGTGACGGCGTCGATCCAGCTGAGGATCACGATGGACACGATGGCGGCTATGACCCACAGCACCATCGCGGCGGCGATCACCTGGGTGTTCGTGGCGAACCTGGGCAGCCAGGCGCGGACGGCGATGCCCGTCATCCAGCCGCTGACCAGCAGAGCGGCCGCGCCGAAGACGCCCCACGTGGTCGGGGCGTGCTCGCTGATCGATATCGCGAACGTGATGACGACGCCGAGGGCGATGACGAGTCCGACCAGCCCGGGCACACGCCCCCGATGCGGCCGGGGGAGTTCGGTCGTTGGGTGGGGAGACGATGGGTTGTGCATGCTGCGGCTGGTTTCTTCCGCCGGGGTGGCGAATCAGGTTGCGAAAGAATGACCAAGGCTGAGGCTACCACGGCGTGGTTCCTGTTACGCAAACGTTTGTGGTGGTCTTGTGAAAATCACTCCGACCACAGGAAACGAGGGCCCGGGCCTCACGCGGGCAGCGGTCAGGCGGCGCGCCGGCGCGCGCAGTCGCGGCTCGTGCCCGTCAGCTCGACGACGTGCTCGATCTCGGTGAAACCGTGGGCCGCGCCCATGCGCCGCGCCCACTCCTCGACCCCGGCCCCGGCCACCTCGACCGTGCGGCCGCAGACCCGGCAGATCAGGTGGTGGTGGTGCCCCTCGCGGCCGCACAGGCGGTAGGACACCTCGCCGCCCGCGCC
>JAISIU010000237.1 GCA_031261885.1 Bifidobacteriaceae bacterium | reverse complement strand
TGGTTCACGGCGGTCGAGCAGCTCACCTTCTGACGGTGCGAGCGGGGGCGCACGATGCCGGGGCGTCGCCATCCCGGGTGCGTTCCGTCATCGTCCTCCCGGCGTGGGCGGGCTGGCCGGTGGTTTTCACAGGTGCCGCACAGGCGGGCGGTCGCGTCGGGAGGGACCGTGGGCAGTACTTTTGTCCTATGCCCCAGCCGATCGTCCCGGATCCCGCGTTCCCCTCATTCCAACCTGGCGGCCCATGCCCGCCGCAAGGACCGCCATCGGGCGCTTACCCGCAGGGAGGTTTCCCTCCGGCCGGGCCGACGATGCCGGGCGGTCCGGTTCCGTACGGACCGGCGGGTGGGGTTCCTGCCGGACCGGTCGGCGCGGGCGGTGGCTATCCGGCAGGCGCCGACGGCCCGGGGCCGAACTTGGGTGGTGGCTACGGGCAGTATCCGCCGAACCCGCCGGCCGGTTTCGCGGGTGTGGGCGGCGGGCCGCGTCCGCCGAAGAAGTCTCACGCCGGGCTGATCGCGGGGATCGTGGTGGCCGCGCTCGTGGTGGTGGGCGGTGGTGGCTACGGCCTGTACCGGGCGGGGGCCGCCTCGGGCCGCGCTCACGCGGTCGCGTCCGCCCCGACCACGTCAGCCCCGGCCCCTACCCACAGTGCGACCACGGCATTAGCCGCGGCCACGAGCCAGGCGGCTGCTCCGTCATCGGCGGCCGCCACCGCGCAGGCCGCGGCCCAACCCTCGCTCGGCCCGACCCTCGACGTGAAAAAGGCGCTCGGCAGCGGGTGGGAGGTTTACGACGTGATCGGGCTCGTGGACTCCTCCCACTATCTTGGCTACGCGGCTGAGGGTGGAGAGTTGGACGTCTACACCTACAAGTATTACGCCAAGGCTCACAAGAAATCCGCCGTCGTGGCGGAGGTGTCCATCGAAGATAACTCCGTGGTTTGGAAAGCGGACACGGCGAAGCTGTGCGGGGGCGCCCCGTATTGCGAAGTGTCGTACGGGCGCATGCTCGACGCCGGCCGCGTGGTACTCGACAGCTACGCGTTCGAACAGCAGAAGGGGAAGTCTCACTATTGCGTCGTCACGCTTGGCGCTGACGGTTCGTTGTTGAGCCAGCGGGACACGGGGAAGGCGGACTCGTTGCTGGCGGCGACCGGGGACACGGTTGTGATCGGCGACTACAAGAAGAGCGTCGCGGGGTACAAGACGACGGATCTTTCGACACCGGTCTGGACCGTGCCGTGGGGGACATGGGGGACGGACACGTTGTGGGCCGGTGGAGCGCCGGCCTACGTCTTGGCACAGGGCGGCTACCGAGACATCGAGACGGGCCGGCCGGCGGGCTTCGGGGGCGGGACGGAGATGACGCCCGGCGTTGCGCACTTCGAGATGACCGGTGGTCAGCTGTTCAGGTTCGAGGAGGACGACGACACCAGTGCGAAAGACCCTGAGCCGCTGACCGTGTCCGCCTGGTCCGCCACCGCCGACAAGGCCTTGTGGGGTGCGCCGGTCCCGGTGCCGTATCTGACCACGCTGAACGTGGCGGGGGGCCAGGTGGTGCTCGGCCCATCGGATGATCCCGGCGCCGGCCCCTTCACCGGCGCCAAGTCGGTCAGCGCCTACTCGATCGCGACGGGCGTCAAGAGCTGGGAGTACACGCCGAGCGATGGCAGTCGGGTCATGGCGGTCGTCGCGGCCAGCGGTACGGCTGACCCAAGCGGCGCCAATTCCGGCACCGGCACGGGCCCTGCGGCGGCCGGCGGGACTTCCGGCCCGGCCTTCATCGTGACCGACAAGGACGCCGTGGTGTGGCTCGATGCGGCGACGGGGCGGCCGCTCGCGCGCATCGGGCTGCCCGAGACGACGTCGGACCCATACATGGTGGCGACCGCGACCGGGGTGGCTCTGGTGGCCGACGGCACACTCGTCGAGGCCGCGTCGGCCGGAGGCGGGAGAATCACGTGGACGCACCCGCTGCCGGCGGGTCTGCGCAAGGCGTACCTGGCGACGTCCGGTGGGCGGATCTTCGTGGAGGCTCTCACGGACGGGAACATCAATGATGTCGGCCTGGTGGGCAACCTGGGTTTCAGGGCCGGCACCGTCGCGGAACTGAACCAGTAGCGGCGCGGTTCCCGCACCGGTGAATGAAGGTTAAGCGCATGGTTTGACCGGTGTTTTGCGGTGCAAAGTCCTGGTGCCTGGCATGGCGCGGGGAGCGCTGAATGCCGCGGCGGGCCATCATCGGAGGGTTTATGAGCGCGTACCTGCGGTGTTCGTGGCGTCGTCCTGGGTGGCGGGCTGATGGGGCGTGAGCGCGGCCTGGAGCCGGAGCACCGCGGCGCGCAGAGGCGCGAGGTCATGGTCGAGGACGGTCTCGACCTCGCCAAAGAGTGAGTCGAAATATTGGTGGGCGAGGAAGTTTCGCATTCCCTTGATTTGTCTCCAAGGGATGTCGGGCTCCTGCTCGAGCAGGTCGGTGGTGATGCCACCAACGGCTTCGCCGATCTCGACGAGGCGCATGCGAACGGCGTCAAAAGTGACTCCTGGGCGCAGACCGTTCGGAGTTGTGTAGACGCTGATGGCGTCAATGGCGCCGAGTATGTCGGCGAGCCGGTCGGAATCGGAGCGCGTCACAGGGCGACCGCCTGGGGGAGGGCTGTGGCGGCGACACGTGGCTTCATGGCGTGATCGGGGACCACGTCGACCTTTGCATCAAGGAGTTGTTCAAGATCCTGAGTCAGTCCGATCAGGTCGAGGAGGCTGCGGTGCCCGGTGACGAGCAGGTCGACGTCGGAGTCGGGTCCGTCCTGGTCGCGCGCGACGGAACCGAAGAGCCTCACGTTGCCGTAGCCGTAGCGCGCGGCGATGGCACGGATACGGCCGGCGAGCCGGAGCACGCGGGCGTGCCGCGAACTGAGGTTCTGGCCGATGGTCGACATGGCTCAAGTGTTCCGCACAGCGGTCACGGCTTCAAGCAA
>JAISIU010000230.1 GCA_031261885.1 Bifidobacteriaceae bacterium | reverse complement strand
GCGACCGTCATGTTGGCGTGCGTCAGCTCGACGCCCTTGGGCCGTCCCGTCGTGCCGGACGTGTAGATGACGGTCGCGAGGTCGGACGGCCGGATGCCGCGGCGGCGGCGTTCCAGCTCCTCGGGCGGCACGCGCAGCCCGCGGCGTGCGACCTGGTCGAGGGCGCCGCCGGCGATGACGAGCACGCGTTGGACGGTGTCGGGGCCGGCCGCGCGGGCTTCGGCGATCGTGTCGGCCATCTCGTCGTCGTCGGCGAAGACGAACCGGACGCCCGCGTCCCCGAGGATCCAGGCGACCTGCTCGGGCGAGGAGGTCTGGTAGATCGGCACGGGCACGGCTCCCGCGAACCACAGCGCGAGGTCGAGCCGGGTCCAGTCCCACGAGGTGCGGCCCATGATCGCGACGCGGTCCCCGGGCTGGACACCGAGGGCGATGAGCCCGCGCGCCAGCAGCCTGACCCGTTCGAAGACGTGCGTGGCCGAGAGGGGGCGGAACGGCCCGCCGGGGCGGTCGCGGACCTCGACCATGGGGCCGCGCGGGTCGCGGGCCAGGCGGCCCAGCAGGAAATCGGGGACCGACATGGCGGCGTCGGCCGGTGGCACGATCGCCGGGCAATCGAAGCTGCGCATGGGCTGTGGCCTCCCGCCGCGGGCCTTTCGACGTCTTTGGGGGCGGACCCGCCGCGTAATTCTGATGCTACCGGGCGGGCCCGGCGGGGGGCCGCGCCGCGCCGCGCCGTTCCCGGACGCCGCCCCGGTTCCGGGCGGGCGGACGGGGCGGTAGACTGATCTTTTGGCCGTGGCGCCCCCTGGCGCCGGCCCGATCACGTGCCCCGCGCCCGCCCACCGGCAGGCGGGCGGCTGACAACTCGACACGACTACCTGGAGCGACAGAACAAAGTGGCAACCACCAACGACCTCAAGAACGGAATGGTCCTCAACCTCGACGGCAACCTGTGGAGTGTGACGGAGTTCCAGCACGTCAAGCCCGGCAAGGGCGGCGCCTTCGTCCGCACCAAGCTGAAGAACGTCCTGACCGGCAAGGTCGTCGAGAAGACGTTCAACGCCGGCATGAAGGTCGAGACGGCCACCGTGGACCGCCGCGAGATGCAGTACCTGTACAAGGACGGCGAGGACTACGTCTTCATGGACGGCGACACCTATGAGCAGATCATGGTGCCGGAGGCGACCGTCGGGGACGCCGCCCACTACCTGCTGGAGGGCCAGACGGCCACCGTGGCCCGCAACGAGGGCACGCCGCTGTACGTCGAGCTGCCCGCGGCCGTGGTCCTGACGATCACGAAGACCGAGCCGGGCCTCCAGGGCGACCGCTCCACGGGCGGCACCAAGCCGGCCACGCTCGAGACGGGCTACCAGATCCAGGTGCCCCTGTTCGTCGACAGCGACACGAAGGTCAAGGTGGACACGCGCACGGGCGCGTACCTCGGCCGCGTCACCGAGTGAGCGGCTCGGACCAGCACGTCGGGGCCCGCAGCCGGGCCCGCCGCCGTGCCGTTGAGCTCCTGTTCGAGGCGGATCAGCGCCGCGTCTCGATGCGCAAGCTCGTCGGGCAGCGGTTGGGTGGCCCCGCGCCCGTCGTGCCCAGCGACCAGGAGACCAGGGCCGTCCTGGATTCGATGAGCTCGGAGTTCTCGCCCCAGGGGTGGGACGGAGCCGACGATGACGATTGGGACGACCCGGTGAGGGACCTCCCGGCGGGAATGTGGCCGCCCAGGGAGGCGGAGGGCCCAGGTGAGGCCCAAGCCGGCGGCGCCGCTTCGGCATCGGACGCGGCAGGCGACGGCTTCGACCCGGCCGGGGCTCCGGCATCGGACAGCGCGACCGCGGCGGGCGCCGAGGGCGGCACGCCGGAACGGCCGTGGGTGACGCCGTCCGGCGAGCCGATGGGCCGCGTCCGGCTCTACGCCGCCCAGATCGTCAACGGCGTGGCCGAGCACCAGGGCGAGATCGACGAGACGATCGACACGTACTCGCTTGGCTGGCCCGTCGAACGCATGCCGGCCGTGGACCGCGCGATCGCGCGCATGGGCTGCTGGGAGATCCTGTTCGGCGGCGTGCCGGGCCCCGTGGTCCTGAAGGAAGCCGCGGATCTGGCCGGCGACCTCTCGACGGCCAAATCCCCGAACTTCCTCTCAGGGCTCTTGGGCCGCATCGCCCAATACTGCGCCCCTGGTGCGGCCGCGTAAAGTCTGTGCCGTGTCGTCTGTAGCCATGCCGCAGTTGCCTGAACCTGGTCAGGTGGTGAGAGTCCGTGGCGCCGTTTGGGCCGTCACGGACATTCTTGAACAGGGGCTGTCGCGTAGCCCGGCGGATGAAGGTCTCGCGAGCCGGCCCGGGTTGCAGCACGTTGTGGTGCTTCAGTCGCTCGAGGAGGACCGGCTGGGGGAAGAACTTCAGGTGGTGTGGGAGCTGGAAGTCGGGCACTCCGTGGTGCCGGACCAGGGCTTGCCCCGAACCATCGATGCCGATGGGTTCGACGATCCTGACACACTTGGCGCCTACATTGATGCGGCGCGATGGGGCGCGGTGACGTCAGCGGACGCAAGTGAGTTTCAGGCGCCGTTCCGGTCGGGGGCCAGACTGGAGCCCTATCAATTGGAACCGTTGCGGCGGGCGTTGGATCAGCCACGAGTCAACCTGCTGCTGGCGGACGACGTTGGGCTCGGCAAGACGATCGAGGCGGGTCTTGTCATCGAAGAGCTGCTGCTGAGACACCGGGCGCGGTCGGTGATCATTGTGTGTCCGCCGTCTCTCTCAATCAAGTGGCACGACGAGATGCTTGAGAAGTTCGGTCTGGATTTCCAAATCGTCGACTCGGCCAAGCTCGCGGAGACACGGCGAAAGTTTGGGCTGACAGCCAACCCATTCCGTCTTTACCCACGCGTTATCGTGTCGATGGCGTGGCTGCCGGGAGTGAGGGCACAACGGTTGTTGCGGCCCGTTTACCAGCAGGCCAACGCCGCTGCCGGTCCCGTGACGGCCAGACGGTTCGGATTCGACGTTCTCGTGGTGGACGAGGCGCACCACGTCGCCCCCGCGGCCCCGACTGGCACCGGGAAGGGCCGCGGGTACGCGGTTGACTCCCAACGGACGCTAGCGGTCCGGGAGCTGGCGGCGCACTGCGAGCACCGCCTGTTCCTCTCGGCCACCCCGCATAACGGGTACGACGAATCCTTCACGGCACTGCTCGAAATGGTGGATTCCCGCCGCTTCGCCCGTGGGGCGGAACCGGACCCGAAGGCGCTGAGCGACGTTATGGTGCGCCGGCTCAAGACGGACATCCTGAGAGCTGACGAGGGTAGCGGGGATCACCATCCGTTTCAGCCTCGCAGCGTGGCGCCGCTTGAATACGCGCCGGACCCGGTGGAGACCGAGCGGTTCGAACAGCTTGAAACCTGGCTCAAACAGTCAGCCAGACAGCGTGGTGCCAAGTCACTCGGGATCGGCGAGCTGTTGCTGGAGAAACGCTTCCTGTCCAGCCCGTACGCGCTCGGACGAACGCTGGCCGCCTATGGAAACGCCAGGGCCACTGGCGCGGCCTGGGACGAGCACGACGGCTACTTCACGGAGGTCCTCGGCATCGGCCAATCGGATGAGGAGGAGGGCCTGGAGTCTCAGCCGGAGTTCACGATGCTGAGACGGGCCAAAGCGGCCGACCCCCTCGCTGCCGCGCCCGCCGGAGCGGTTGAAGAACTGAAGACGTGGGCGTTGGGCCAGCAAGGCCGCGCCAATGGCAAGTTGGAGTGCCTCACCGAGTACCTCGACCGGGTGTGCCGGTCAGGCAAGCGCTGGACCGGCGAGCGTGTCGTCGTGTTCACCGAATACGCGGACACACTCATTTGGATCAAGGAATGGCTGGAAAGCCAAGGATACGGTCCCCGGTTGGCCGTGATTCAAGGTTCCACGTCTGCGGAGGACCGAGAGCTGATTCGAGCACGGTTCCAGGCGCCGCCTGACGAAGAGAAGGTGCGTGTGCTCCTCGCGACCGATGCGGCTGGCGAGGGGGTTGACCTCCAGGCCCACTGCCACCGCCTCGTCAACTTCGACATCCCATTCAATCCGGCCCGGCTGGAACAACGGGCTGGACGTATCGACCGTTACGGCCAAATGGAAACACCAGAGATCTACTATCTCTCGCCGGAAGCCGTGGCCAG
>JAISIU010000227.1 GCA_031261885.1 Bifidobacteriaceae bacterium | reverse complement strand
GCGTCGAAGCCAGCTTGGACACCTGGTTGACGGCCGGGGCCGCGGTCTGCAGCGCGCCGGTCGAGGCGATGAGGCTGGCCAGCGCGCCCGCGACCTGCTCCTCCGTGGCCGCCTTGTTGAGCACGGCGTTCGCGGAATCGAGCGCGACCGTGAAGACGCTCCACGAGGTCGGCGTGTAGTTCGCCGACTTGAGGGCGCCCACCTGGGCCACCATGGCCTTGAGGACCGGCAGGCTGGCCGGGGCCGCGCTCGGCGTCGGAGTCGGCGTCGGCGTGGTGGCCGGGACCTTGACGAGACCGTTCTCGGCCGCGATCAGCGCGAGGGCCGCGTTCGTCACATCATCCGGCGTGGCGTTGGCGTCCTCGAGGACCTTCTCGGCGGCCTTCAGCGCCTGGGCGCAAGCGGCCCACGAGTCGGCCGTGTAGTCGGCCTCGACGAGGTCGGCGGTCGGCGCGATCAGCTCACCGAGCATGGTCTTCTGCGCGGACGAGGCGACCTCGGCCGGCGTGGCGACCTGGAGCCCGGCCTCGGCGCCGACGAGGGCGGCGAGGGCGGCGGCGATGTCATCGGGCGTCGCATCGGTCTTGGCCAGGGCCGCGTTCGCGGCAGTGACGGCCGAGGTGAGCGCGGCCCAGCTGGCGTCCGTGTAGCTGCCCTGGGCGGCCGGCACGCCGGCCACGAGGGCGGACAGCACGGCCTTGACCGGGGCGAGCGTGTCCACGACCGGCGCCTCGGGCGTCGGGACCACGAGCGCGGCGTCGGCCGCGATGAGGTTCGCGAGCGCCGTGGCGACATCCGCCTGGGTGGCGGCATCGTTCGCGACGACAGTCTTCGCGGCGGCCAGAGCCGAGGCGAAGGCGGCGTAGCTGTCGGCCGTGTAGTCGGCCTCGGCGACCTTGCCGTCGAGCGCCGTCACGAGGTCGCTGAGCGCGGCCTTGACGGGTGCGACGGTGTCCACCGGGGCCTGGACCGGCATGAGGCCGGCCTGGGCCGCGATGAGGTTCGCGAGCGCCGTGGCGACATCCGCCTGGGTGGCGGAATCGTTCGCGACGACGGTCTTCGCGGCGTCGAGCGCGGTCGTGAAGGCCGTGTAACTGTCGGCCGTGTAATCGGCCTCGGCGACCTTGCCGTCCAGGGCCGTCACAAGGTCGCTGAGCGCGGCCTTCAGCGGAGCCAGCGTGTCGACGACGGCCGGCGGGGCGGCGAGCTGCGTCTCGGCGCTGATCAGCGCCGAGAGCGCGGCCTGGAGCGAGTCGTCCGTGGCCAGCGGGTCGTCCACCGCGGTCTGCGCGGCGGTCAGCGCCGAGGCGAAAGCCTTCCACGAATCGGCCGTGTAGTTGGCTTCCTTGAGCCCGCTGACGGCGGTGATGAACGCATTGAGCGCGGCCTTGGACTGGGCCGGTTCGGCCACGAGGCCGGCCTCGGCGGACTGGAGGCCGGCGAGGGCGTCGGCCACCTCATCGGCGGAAGCCGGGTTGGTGGCGGCGCCGACGCGGGCCAGCACGGCCTTGGCGGCGGCGAGCGCGGACTGGTACAGGTTCCACGAGCCGGGCTTGTAGTCCGAGGCCTTGAGCGGGGAGACGTCGGCGAAGTCGGCCAGCTGCTGGAGCTGGGCGGTGGCGGCGTCCGCGGCGGTGGCCGGGGTCGGGGTCGGAATGGTGCCGGCCTTGACCGCGCCCTTGACCGTGTCGGCCAGCGGGTTGGACTCGATGCTCTGGTACGTGGCGGTCCACGAGGGCACCGTCACGGCCACGGCCTCGGCGTTCTTGACGGACGCCGTGCCGGCCGCCTGCGCGGCCGAGAGGTCCTGGAAGGCCCGCGAGCCCATGATCACGTTGAGGATCCGGGCCGCGTTGGTCTGGAGGTCGCCGAGGCGCATCGTGTAGCTGCTGGTGGCCGGCATGTCGTACTTCACGGTCACGTCGAAGCTCGTCACGGTCGTGCCGTCGGCGGCGTACTTGACGTTGTCGACGGTGATCGCGCCCTTCTGCGTGCTGGAGAACGGCGCGCTCACGGTGGAGGCGATGGTCGGCGGTGTCGCGTCGGGATCGGCCGGCGTCGTCGTGGTCTGCTGGCTCAGCAGGCCCTCGACGTACGTGTAGGCGTCGTTGGCGCTGGCGAACCCAGCGGCCGGCTCGGCCGTCGTCGTGACGTTGTTGATCTCATCGGTCTGGTTGTACGTCGAGACCGGGGTCTTCCCGGCGACGGAGGCGTCCGTCACGGTCGTCGTGTGGGTCTCGGCGCCGGTCGCGCGCAGCGTGGCCTGGCCGAGGTCGAGCGAGTACGAGGTGCGCCAGGAGGCATCGCCGTGGTAGCTCCCGTAAGTCCAGGCGGCCTGGTACGTCTTGTTCTTCGCGAAGGTCGGCAGGCCGTCAATGTCGAACGTCGGGGCCGTCACCTTGGTCGCGTTGACGACGGAGCTGGCGCTGCCGCCGGGCTCGATCAGGTCGTTGCCGGCGTACATGCCCTCGGTGAGGCCACCGTCGACGCCGCCCCAGTCGGTCATGACGAGGCCCTTGAAGTTCCACTCACCGCGCAGGATGTCGGTCAGCAGGTCGTACTCGCCCTCGGTGTTCGTGCCGTTGACGCGGTTGTACGAGCTCATGATCGCCATCGGCTGGCCGGCCTTGACGGCGATCTCGAAGACGCGCAGGTACAGTTCGCGCGCCGCGCGCTCCGTCATGATGGCATTGGCCTGCATGCGGTTGTTCTCTTCGTTGTTGCCGAAGAAGTGCTTCATCGTGACGCCGACGCCCGGGGTTTCCTGGACGCCCTCGACGGCCATGGCGGCCGTCTCGCCGGCGACCAGCGGGTCCTCCGAGTAGTACTCGAAGTTGCGGCCGTTCAGCGGGTCGCGGTGCAGGTTGACGCCCGGCGCCAGCCACAGCGTGGCGCCGAAGTGCGCCTGCTCCTTGCCCTGGCCCTCGTAGACCTTCTTGACGAGGTCGCGGTCCCAGGTCTGGGCCAACAGCGTGCCGATCGGCCACGCGGTGGCGAACTGGTAGTACGTGTCATCGCCCACCTTGTTCTGCTGCGTGATGCGCAGACCGGCGGGGCCGTCGGACAGCGACATCTGCGGGATGCCGAGGTCCTTGAGCGCCGCGGTGGTGTAACCGGCGGTGCCAGTCGCGATCAGCGTGTCGCCCGAGTTGTCCTGGCTGGTGCCCTCGACGAGCTGGGCGAGGTCAGCGACCGGCAGCGTCGCGACGAACTGCTGCATGGTGCAGGTGCCGCCGTAGACGTCGTAGAGGCTGTCGCAGCCGGCCGGCACGTCGATGTTCTGGACGTTCTCGCCGAGCTTCGGCTGGTACGGCGCGCCCGTGTTCTCCCAGTTGGCCGCGTTGGCGTTCGTGATGTACGCCGTGGTCGTGGCGAGCTTCTGGGCGGTCTGGTACGTGCCAGAGGCCGGCACGTAGTTGATCGTGTTGCGGCCGGACGTGAGGTTCACGTCCGGGGCCTCGACCGAGTAGTAGTCCGTGGCGGCCACCTGGTTCGGGCCGAGGTTCGTGCCGGCGGCCGCGGGGGTCAGCGGCACGGTCTGGTCGTACTTCGAGGCGTCGTTCGGCGCGGCGAAGCTCGCGGGCTTCAGCGTCAGCGCCGTGGGCGTGTCGGTCGCGTCGTTCGGGTTGACGTAGAAGTTCGCGGCCTCGTCCGTCATGACGGTGTCCGGAACCTCATCGGTCAGCTGGTTCGACAGCTGCTCGGTCACGAGGTCGCTGGGCACGGCGATCGAGGCGGCCAGGTGCGTCGAGCGGGACGAGTCGCCCACGCGGATCAGGTAGCTGCCCTGGTTCAGCTGGTAGGCGGCCTTGGCCTCGTTGTACCAAGCCATCGACGTGACGTCGAACTTGATGGTCAGCTGCTGCGTGTCGCCGGACTGGAGGGTGTCGGTCTTGGCGTAGCCGCCGAGCTCCTGGTACGGCTGGTCGGCGCCGGGCGCCGAGTAGTAGACCTCGACGACATCCTTGCCGGCCACCGTGCCGGTGTTCTGCACCGTCGCCTTCACGACGACCTGGCCGAGCGAGGCGGCGCTGGCCTTCGACAGCTTGACCGAGTCCGTCTTCACCGTGAAGGTCGAGTAGGACAGGCCGTAGCCGAACGGGTAGTTGACCGTGCAGCCCTGGCTG
>JAISIU010000167.1 GCA_031261885.1 Bifidobacteriaceae bacterium | reverse complement strand
ACGTGCGACGGCAGGTGCAGACGCCGGCCGTGTTCGCGGGCGAGCCGACGCATGGCGGGTGAGGCGGCGACGAGCACGAGCCGCTCGGCGCGCAGCGCGCCGTGCGCGGCCGCCAGGCAAGTGGTGGCGCACCCGAGGGAGTGCCCGATGGCGGCCCTCGCCGGACCGTAATGGCGCACCAGCGCTTCCAGGGAGCGGACCATCTCGCCGCCCGAGGAGTAGCCGGGGCCGTGGCGGCCCGGGTCGGCGTCGCCGTGGGACAGGCAGTCGGCGGCGATCACGCGGCAACCGGCTCGGACCAGCGGGGCGACGAAGCTCGCGACCTGGCCGCGCCACCCGCCCCAAGCATGGTTGAGGTAGACGAGCGGGCCGTCGGCCGGTCCCCAGGCTTCGACCGCGAGGCTCCGGCCGGGTACCACCTCCAGGCGCGTCACCTCACCGGGGCTCGGGCGGTTGTCCATGCGCCGGCCCCGGTTCCGGGGCAGCCGGCACCACAGCCGGGCGGCGGCCCGGGCGGACCGTTCGGGGGCGAGGCGGCCCGCGACGGCATAGCCCGCGGCGATGGCGGCCCCGGTCGCGGCGGTGCCGGCACGGCGTACCGCGCGGCCGCGCCGCTTGGCGGGTGGTGGAACAGGAGGCACGGTTCCATTGTCCTGAATCCGGGCAAAGTTTCGGTACCCGCACGGGGCGTTTCAGGCTTCCGAGACTTAAGGCCACCGGAACGGGGACGGGTGGCTGATAATCTCACGGATGTGGTTTCCCGTTCGTCAACCGGGCCGGCCAGGACGGCTGCTGAACTCGCAGTCGCCTGGGCCGTGCGGTTCGGGATCTCTGGCCTGTCGCGGTTGCTGAAACCGCTACCCAAACGCCGCCGCGTCGTGTTCCTGAGCCGCGAGAGCGACAAACCAAGTCGCGACTTCAAGGACATCAAGAAGGCACTGGGCCAGCTCGACCCCTCGATCGAGGTCCGCTGCGTCACGAAACAATGGGTGGCAGGCGGCGGCCTTCTTGGTCAGATCCGTTTCTTTCCCTGCATGTTGCAGCAGGTGTGGGCACAAGCCCGAGCCCGCGTCATCGTCACGGACACCTTCGTTCCCGCGATCTCTTGCGGTCATCGCACAAACGAACAGCACGTGGTGCAGATCTGGCACGCGCTCGGCGCCTTCAAACGTTTCGGTCGCTCAACCATCAACCTTCGCGAAGGCACATCCTCGGCGGTGGCCACGGCCCAGCGCATGCACGAGGGTTACGACACGGTCCTCATCAGCGCTGAACCTTGCCGAACGCACTACGCCGAGGCGTTCGGAACCGACCCCAGGAAGTTGCGCGTCGCACCGTTGCCGCGCGTGGACCACCTTATCGATACGGCCGTGCGGGTCGAGAAACGCAAAGAGATCCTCCAAAGCTGCCGCGAGTCGAAGGAACGCGACGGCTCCCGCCAAGACGCCGACACGCGCGACAAGATCCTCAAACGCTGGTGCGAGTCGGAAGGCGCCAAAGAGAAGGGCACCCAGATCGCACTCTGGGCGCCGTCCATGCGTAAAGGCGCGCCCGGAAGACAAAAACAATGGATCACCTCGAAGGACGTCACAGCCCTGAGAGAAGCGCTCAAGCGTCACGGGTGGACGCTGCTACGTAGCGACCACCCGGTGACACAAGCACAAGGTGCCGCGCCGGCATCGGACCCCCTCTCTGGTTTCACGACGGCGGAACTCATGTCCGTCGCGGACGCGTTCGTGACCGACTATTCCTCAGCCGTCTTCGAGGCCGCCCTCATGGGCCTGCCGTGTTATTTTCTGACGCCGAAGATAGACGAGTTTCAGAAGGATTGCGGTTCCTACCTTGACCCGTATCAAGACTTACCTGGCCCGGTCAGCAAGAAACCCGAGGAGACGGCCAAGCAGATCGCGGACGGGGCGGCCACGTCCCAGGCCGCACACGACTTCGCCCAGCAATGGGTGACGATCCCGCCAGGCACGAGTCCTACTCGCTGTGCGGACGGCATCGCCCACTTCTTGGGCGACTTGCTCGACCAGCTCCCGCACTGAACTGGCTCGGCGTCGCCGGGAACGACCGGCTAGGGCTTGACCAGGCGCAGGTGTTGCAGCCAGCCTTCCACGTCGGCCAGGTCCTTCTCCCCTTGGCCCTCGCCCATCGCGAAATCAACAATGAAACCGCACTTCAGAGCCTCGACGTAGACACCCCAATGCTCCAGCGCAGCGCTGGACGCCGCCGAGCCCCACGTCCCCGGCGTGTGCCCGCCGGACACGAAGCTGTAGACGGAGACCGGCTCCGCGTAACGCCCTGAGACCTCGGTGTCCGCCTGGAAGAAGAATGTGCCGGGCTGAAAGTTGCGGGCCGTGTCGGTGATCTGCTGCTGCATCGCCTCGTTGGTATCGGCCAGCGGCACGGCCTGGACCAAGGCCGTGATGGCCCGGGACGGGTCGGCGAAACGTTGCCACGGATAGTCGCCCGAGTTCTTGCTCTGGGATTGGAGCGTGAGGCCCGTGCCGTCCGGCAGTTGCAACCACTGGCCGCCCGTGCGCTTCTTCGCGACGCCGGCCGGTGCGCCGACCTTGTCATCCAGAAGATGGGTCGTGGCCGACGGACTCGCGGCGGCCGGACCGGCGGCCGCACCCGCCTCGTCAGTGGCCCAACCCGCCACCGGCACACCCGTGGCCGTGACCGTGACGGCCGGCGCCGTCGACGT
>JAISIU010000166.1 GCA_031261885.1 Bifidobacteriaceae bacterium | reverse complement strand
GCAGGGCTAGCCAGGGCCGGGTACGCGGTCATCACGGGCGGCGGCCCCGGCGCCATGGAGGCCGCGGGCCGCGGCGCCCACGAGGCCGGCGGGCTGGCCGTGGGCCTCGGGATCGAGCTCCCGCACGAGCAGCACCTGAACGACTACGTGGACCTCGGGATCGACTTCAGGTACTTCTTCGTCCGCAAGGTCATGTTCGTGAAATATGCCACGGGGTTCATCGTGCTGCCCGGCGGCTTCGGCACGCTCGACGAGATGTTCGAGGCGATCACGCTGGCCCAGACCGGCAAGGTGGCGCATTTCCCGATCGTGCTCGTGGACTCCGGCTACTGGAAGCCGCTCATCGACTGGCTGCGCGGGCCCGTGCTGGCCCACCGCATGATCTCGCAGGCGGACCTCGACCTGATCCAGGTGGTCGACGGCCCCGACGCCGCGGTGGCGGCGGCAACCGCCGGCCAATCCCCCCGCTGACCCCACGCCGGACACCGGCCTCGCACGGCTGCCCTGATTCCTGTAAGCTATCCGCAAGAAACGAAAGGTGCAACGAAGGGAAGAGCTGATGCCGACGCTACAACGCACCTACCCGCCCACACACCTTGACGACGACCTCGTAACGGCCCTCGAGCGACCATCGGACCATGCCGTCACGCAGCCAACCTACGAGCTCACGGTCTTCACGTACCGCAACGGCCACCGGCACCCCACGGTACGTCAGCTCCCCTCCGAACTCGTTGACATTCTCCGCCAAGCCGCAGAAGCCCTCCACGAGGGCCTCGCCGTCACCGTCAAACCGGAATCCCGCCAACTCACCACGACCCAGGTTGCCGATCTACTCGGTGTCACCCGTCCAACCGTGGTCAAGCTCATCGACTCCGGCGCGATCCCGTCTATCCGTGTTGGCACCCACCGCCGCGTCGCGCTCCCGGATGCCCTCGCCTACCGCGAGGCCCGCCGCAACGCCCAGTACGACTTCATCGCAGCCACGGCCGTTCAAGAAGAAGAACCCGTCCAGGTCGTCACCGACCTCAAACGCATCCGCCGCCAAGTCGCCGAGGAACGGCACTCGTCGCGTGTCTAATTACCCGACTCTGGTCCTCGACACCTGTGTGCTGATCCCAAGTCGCCTTCGCGATTTTCTCTTGTCCCTCGCAGCCGAACGCCTCTTCCGTCCAGTCTGGAATCCCACGATTCTCGCCGAACTTGCCTACCACGAACGCGAACGGCACAAGCAGCAAGGGCTGTCATCTGCCGAAGCAGCCCGTATCGCAGATCGTCTTGTCGGTGCGATGACCCGTGCCTTCAATGACGCGCAAGCCGGGGATCTCAAAACGCTCAGACGATTGCCGCACCTTCCCGACCCCAACGACGACCACGTCCTCGCCACCGCCATCAAGGAACGCGCCAGCGCCATCGTGACAGACAATGTCAAGGACTTTCCATCCCACGTCGTGCCTCCAACGGTCGCCGTGCTCACGCCCGCCGATGCCACCGCGCGTTTGGCTCGGCAGCATCCCGAGGCCGCGCTCCGAGCGCTGACGACAATGTCAGCACGCCTTTACCGCCCACCGATGTCTCCGCATCAAATCCTTGATTACCTAGTGCAGCACAACGGCCTGACCGAGACAGCAAACGTTCTTCGCCCGCTCATGTGAACGGGCGCGGAGGGCGGCCAGGACTCGGCCGATCCACTCGAGCTCAGGTTCGGTCGAGGTCGACAAGTCGAGCATCGTGTCTCCTCAACCACTGGGCGATCTCCGCCTGCCGCGGGTCGCCGCCCGCCAACAGATCCGCGTACACCAACACCGACGGGACCACGTCCAGCCCACCGTGCCCAGGGCCGACGATGCCGCCCGGCCGCCAGATACGCTGGCGAATCTCGACATTGCCACTGGCCGGGTCGTGGCGCCAGCGCTGCCCCGCGATCAGCCCGGCCGGCAAAGCGTCCGCGTAGACCAGCGAGCTATTCGACACGAGCGGCGCGCCGAGCACGATGGCAGCCGCGTCCCCGCCCAGCTGGCAGCCCGCCTCGCGCAGCGCCGGTCCGGCGCCGCGCCACCAGTCCCGGTCCGGCGCCAAGAAGCGCCCCAACCGCTGCCTGTCCCAGAGCCGCGCCCGGTAGGCCACCACCCACAGGTCGAGCAGCTTCCCCCCGCGCGCCAGTGCCGTCTCCCGCGACGAGCCAACGAGGTAGCCCTCGCGCCGCGCCTGCTGGGTCACGCGTTGGGCGGTGGCCAGCGACACCCGGGCGCGCGCCGCCAACGCCCGCAACGAACAGGTGAGAGACCCGGCATCGGCCAACCAGGCGAACACGACCTGGACACCGGCCCGCGACAGCAGTGGCGCCTGGACGGTGACCGGAGCGGGTCCCGCATCCACACGAGCAACGCTGGCAGCGGCGTTCGTCCGGTGGAGACTGCGGGCAACGATCCGCACGGCCCCCGAGCTCATCGCACTACCCCGGGCGCTCGCCCCACCGGTCAGCGTGGTCCGCGCGACCACCGGGCCGCCCGGCCACGTGAGCGTGGTCGAGACACCGTCGGCGGCGCTTGGCCGTTCGCGCCCCACGTCCATCACGCCACCTCCTTGGTGTTTCATTTTCGCGGGTGTTTCATTTTCTGAAACACTACCAAAAATGAAACAGCGGGGTCAGCGCACGATGGCGTCACACCGGTCGCGCGGGATCCGCGCCCTCGGCCGGTCACTCACCTGCTGTGTTCCTCGCGGCTCCGCCGCTCGTCAACACCCGACCGCTCGAGCGCGACCGGAAAGCCCTTCCGGCTGCGCACTCGCTCACTTGCTATACGGCGAGACGACGACGCCGGCGCGCTGGAACTCCTTCAGCGTGACGTAGCCCGCCACGGCCATGGAACGGCGCAGCGCGCCCATCAGATTGGTGCGGCCGTCCGCCTTGTGCGAGGGGCCGAACAGGATCTCCTCCATGGTCCCGGCCAGGTCCACACGCGTGCGGTCGCCGCGCGGCAGGCGCGGGTGGTGCGCCTCGGCGCCCCAGTGCCAGCCCTTGCCCGGCGCCGTCGTGGCGCGCGCCAGCGCCGTGCCGAGCATGACGGCGTCCGCGCCGCAGGCCAACGCCTTCACGATGTCGCCGCTGCGCCCCACGGCGCCGTCGGCGATGACGTGGACATACCGCCCGCCGGACTCGTCGAGGTAGTCGCGCCGGGCCGCGGCCACGTCGGCGATGGCCGTCGCCATCGGCGCGTGGATGCCGAGCACGGTCCGGGTCGAATGGGCCGCGCCGCCGCCGAAGCCGACGAGCACGCCGGCCGCGCCCGTGCGCATCAGGTGGAGCGCCGCCGTGTAGGAGGCCGCGCCGCCCACCACGACGGGCGTGTCGAGCTCATAGATGAACTTCTTCAGGTTCAGCGGCTCAACGGAACCCGAGACGTGCTCGGCCGAGACGGCGGTGCCACGGATCACGAAAAGGTCGCATCCGGCATCGACCACGGTCTTCCAGAACTCCTGCGTGCGCTGCGGCGACAGCGACCCGGCCACGGTGACACCGGCCTGACGGATCTCGTGGAGCCTGGCGGTGATCAACTCCGGCTTGATCGGCTCCGAGTAGATCTGCTGCATGCGGGTCATCTCGGTGCCGGCGGGCAGCGCCGCGATCTCCTCGAGCAGCGGCGTGGGGTCCTCGTACCGGGTCCACAGGCCCTCAAGGTCCAGCACGCCGAACCCGCCGAGTTTGCCGAGTTCAACGGCCGTGGCGGGGCTCATCACGGAGTCCATGGGCGCGCCCATGACAGGAATGTCGAAGCGGTAGGCGTCGATCTGCCAGTCGAGCGACACCTCCTCCGGGTCACGGGTGCGCCGCGACGGCACGACGGCGATGTCGTCCAGTGAATAGGCCCGGCGCCCGATCTTGCC
>JAISIU010000130.1 GCA_031261885.1 Bifidobacteriaceae bacterium | reverse complement strand
CTGCTCGGGGAGCGCGGGCAGATGATCCTGTACGGGCCGCCCGGGACCGGAAAGACGTTCCTCGCACGGGAGCTCGCCAAGCACATCACGGGGGACGCGGACGCCGAGGCCGGGGCGGGCCAAAACAGTGCCGGCGGCGCGGACGCGTCGGAGTGTTGGGAGTTGGTTCAGTTCCATCCCTCGTACGCCTATGAGGACATCGTCGAGGGGATTCGGCCGAAGATCGGTCAGGGCACCGCCAAGGGGACCGTTGAGTTCGCGCTCCACGCGGGGCCACTGCGCCGGATCGCGGAACAGGCCGCCCAACACCCCGAACACAACTACGTGCTCATCATCGACGAGATCAACCGCGCTGACCTGGCACGCGTGTTCGGCGAGTTGTACTACCTGCTCGAGTACCGCGGCGAAACGGTCACATTGCAGTACTCGAACGAGAAACTCACACTGCCGAAGAACCTGTACTTCATCGGCACGATGAACACGGCGGACCGGTCGATCGCGCTCGTCGACGCGGCCATCCGCCGCCGCTTCCCGTTCGTCGAGATGCACCCCGGCACCGAGCCCGTAAAGGGCCTGCTCGCCAACGTCTACGGCAAGGATGACAACCGCACCAAGCTGCTCGACGCCCTGAACGAGGCGATCGGCGAGGACAAGCGCGACCTGTGGATCGGGCCGTCCTACTTGATGCGGAAGAAGCCCAGTGACGGCGCGCCCACGCCGACAGAGCTGGAACGCGTCTGGAAATACGACATTCTGCCCCGGCTCGCTGAGGAGTTCTACGACGACGAGCACGGCGACGTCGCGAACCAGTTCTCCCTGGACACCATCGCGAAGAAGGCGGGCGTGAAGCTAACCGCCGAGAAACCGGCCGCCGAGACCGACGGCGACGGTACCGGCGCCGGGCATGAATCTCCAGCCAGCGGCGGCGCCACGGAGCAGCCCGCCGAGGGGAACCACACTGACGGCACCGCCGCTGATCAGGCCGCGGCCGGCAGCGGGGCCGGAACAGTCGCCCCGGGTGGCACGCCCACGCCGAGCCCCGACCCTGCCTCCGGCAACTGAGCCGGCAGGCCGAGCGAGGAAACAATGACATGACGGGCAGAAGAATCGGCGACCCGATCACCCCGGAGGTGCTCGACGAGAACGACCGCACCGGCCGCTCTTTGGCGCTCTCCCCTGACATGGCCGCCCGGTTGGCCGCGACCAAACTGGTCTGGGCCAACCCGGAACCAGGTCACGCCGACGGCCAGACCTGGTTTCAGCTGGTCCCCCGCCCCGGCATGGTCGGCGCGGTCCGCTGCCTGGGCCTTGCACCCCACCCCAGCCCAAGCGCGGCCGGTCCCACCCAGCCCGGCGAATGCGACGTCATCGTGCACGCCAAGGCGCGTTTCAGCTCCATCCTGTTTATGCTGGCCTACGCGGCCGACCCGGGGTTCCGGCCGAACTACGTCCACGGAGACGAAGACGACGACATCTGGCCGACCGTGGCCCAAACGTTCGCCATGTTGACTGAGCGGGCATTGACCCACGGGCTGTTGCGCGGCTACACGGACCGAGATGACGCTCTCCCCTACATGCGCGGACGTCTGCGGGCGTCTGACCAGGTAAGACGCCACTTCACCATCCCGCTGCCGTTGGAGGTCCATTACCGCGAGTACACGCCCAACACCCCGGAGAACCGGATCCTCCGCACAGCACTCGGCCGTCTGCTGCGCGTGCCGCACCTGGGACCAGGCCTGACGCGCAGGCTGCGGCGGCTCGGCGGCCAGTTGGCGGCCGCCGTCCCACTCCACTCAGGCGAGCCGATCCCGCGGTGGCAGCCCACACGCCTCAACCGCGCCTACCAGCCAGCACTGCGCCTCGCCGAACTCGTGCTACGCCACCTGGGACTCACGCTCAAACAAGGCGGCGAGCGAGTAGCGAGCTTCGTCGTCTATATGCCGAAGGTTTTCGAGGACTTCGTCGGCACCGCCATCCGAGAAGCGCTGCACGGCGCGCCCGGGGAAATCAGCACTCAGCATTCGGAGCCCTTCGACGAGGACGGGACCGCCAAGGTCCGGCCGGATGTCGCGCTGGTTCGCGGCGGCAAGGTCGCGGCTGTGTGGGACGCGAAGTACAAGCTGTCCAGGGACCAGGACCACGGCACGAGCCCCGACCTCTATCAGATGCTGGCCTACTGCGTCCGGTTCGGGCTCACGGACGGGCACCTGGTTTACGTTGACGACGGCGTAGACAGCGACGGCACCGGGTCAATCAGCCACGCGGACTACCTCAGGGTGTGCGACAGCGTGTGCGACGCCAAACCGGAGATCCGCATCCACCTGCACCGGCTCGACGTCAAGCAGGAACCGGACCGACTCCTCGCGCAGATGAAAGACATCGCCCAGGCAGCGACCACGTAGCCACCCGTCCCCGCCTGACCCAGCCGACCGGCATCGGGCACCCCCGCCGGGCTACCCCGGTCCCCCAACGCACCCACGCGAGTGGGGCTTGTCGAGCCTTTTGGTCGTGGTCCCGGAGCTTGTCGAGCCTCATGGCTGTCCCGAGGGGTCCAGTAGAGCCAAAACGCTCGACAAGCCGGGGTGAGGGTTCAAGCACAACGCAACCCGCCGGCATCGGGCACGCCGTGCGGGGGGGTCAGCGGCCGAAGAGGCCGCCCAGGCCGCTCGGGATCTTGAACTGCGACGGGTCGAACTGGCCGCCGCCCTGCCCGCCCACGCCGAACGCGGCCCCGGCCTTGGACGCCGCCGGCGTTTGCGCCGAACCGCCCTCGAGCAGGGCCCGTTCCTCGGCGGCCCGCTTGGCCGGGTTGCCGGACTTCGACTTCTTGCCCCGGCCCTTCTTGGCCGGCGCCTGCATGCGGCCCTTCGACTTCTTGCCGCCCATGCCCGGGAACGGCGTGCGGCCGTGCGCCACGGACCGCATCATGGTCTTGGCCTGGTCGAACCGTTGCACCAGGCCGTTGACCTCGGTCACCGTGGTGCCGGAGCCGCGCGCGATGCGGCTGCGGCGCGAGCCGTTCAGGATCTTCGGGTCCGCCCGCTCCGCCGGGGTCATCGAGTTGATGATCGCCTCGATGCGGTCCACCTCGTGCTCGTCGAAGTTGTCGAGCTGGTCGCGGATCTTGCCCGCGCCCGGCATCATGCCGATGAGCGAGCGCATGGACCCGAGCTTGCGGACCTGGTGCAGCTGCTTCAAGAAGTCGTCGAACGTGTACTCCGACTCGCCCGCCAGCTTCGAGGCCATCTCCTTGGCCTGGTCCTCGTCGAAGACGCGTTCGGCCTGCTCGATCAGCGTCATCATGTCGCCGAGGTCGAGGATGCGCGAGGCCATGCGGTCCGGGTGGAACCGCTCGAAGTCCGTCACCTTCTCGCCCGTCGAGGCGAACAGGATGGGCCGGCCCGTCACCGAGGAGACGGACAGGGCCGCGCCGCCGCGGGCGTCACCGTCCAGCTTGGACAGGACCACGCCCGTGAACCCGACGCCCTCGAGGAAGGCGTTGGCCGTGGTGACCGCGTCCTGGCCGATCATCGCGTCGATGACGAACAGGATCTCGTCCGGGCTGGTGGCCTCGCGGATGTCCGCGGCCTGGCGCATCAGGCCGTCGTCGATGCCGAGGCGGCCGGCCGTGTCGATGACGACCGTGTCGTAGAGCTTGGCCTGGGCCTCCGCGACGCCGTCGCGGGCCACCTGGACCGGGTCGCCCGTGCCGTCACCGGGCTGGGGCGCGAACACAGGCACGCCCGCGCCCTCGCCGACGATGCGCAGCTGGTTGACGGCGCCGGGCCGTTGAAGGTCGGCCGCGACGAGCAGCGGCGTGTGCCCCTGGTCCTTGAGCCAATACCCAAGCTTGCCGGCCAGCGTGGTCTTGCCGGCGCCCTGGAGGCCGGCCAGCAGGATCACCGTGGGCGGCCGTTTCGCGAAGTTCAGCTCGCGCGATTCCCCGCCCAGCACCTCGACGAGCTCCGAGTGCACGATCTTGATGACCTGCTGCGCCGGGTTCAACGCCTTGGACACCTCGACGCCGAGGGCCCGCTCGCGGATCCGGGCCGCGAACTCCCTGACCACGGGCAGGGCGACGTCGGCGTCCAGCAGGGCGCGGCGGATCTCACGGATCGTGCCGTCGATGTCGGCCGGGGACAGGCGGCCCTTGCCGCGCAGCTTCTTGAAGGTGGCGGTCAGCCGGTCGGAAAGCGAGTTGAACACGTCCCAAAGTCTAGGGGACCCGGCCGCCCGGCCGCGCCGCGTGGGTCACCGCGCGGCGGCCAGCGCGGCGCCGGGCAGCTGGTCGATCAGTTGGGCGCGCACCCGCGACCAGGCCTTGGGCCCGGTGGCGCGCGCGTCCGCCTCGGTCAGCGCCCTGAGCTGGATCACGAGATCGGCGCGGCCGTCCAGCCGGGCCAGCAGCGCGCACGCCGTGGCGGGGTCGTCCGGGTCGCGCGTGGTCGCCAGGCGCGCCAGCGTTAAGTGTTCGCGGATCAGGCGCACGATGTCGGCCTTCTGGTCCGGCGGCACGCCGAGCCCTTCGAGGATCGGGCCGGCCAGGCGCGCGCCACGCTCGGCGTGGCCCTCGCTGGGCGGCGCCTCACACGTCGAAGCCCCGCGTCCGATGCCGGACGGCGGGGTTTGGCCTTGAACGGCGCCTCCCGGCGGGGCCTGTTTGCCGAAGTCGTGGAACAGAGCGGCCAGCAGTAGCACGTCGGGCCGGTCCACGGTGGCGGCCAGCGGCCCGGCGATCGCGGCCGTCTCGATCAGGTGGCGGTCCACGGTGAAGCGGTGCAGCGGGTTGTGCTGCGGCCGGTTGCGCACGGCCGCCCATTCGGGCAGCAGACCCTCGATGACGCCGGCCTGGTCGAGCGCCTCCCACACCCCGACCAGCCTGGCGCCGGCGCCGAGCAGCTGGCAGAACAAGGCCAGGACGTCCGGGGCCCACGGCCGCGCCGGGACGGGAGCGGCCGCCAGGGACCGGGCCGTCGCGGGTGACAGCGGCAGGCCGCGCGTGGCGGCCTGCACGGCGGCGCACAGCGCGAGCGTCGGGTCCTGGGCCGGCGGCCGGTCGAGGACCACCTCACCCTCGTGCTCGGCCAGGCCCGGGCCCAGCGAGGCGAGGCGCGGCGCGCGGCGCCGCCCGCGCACGAGCAGCGGCCGGGGCACGCGGCCGCGCATGAGGTTGTGCTGGGCGCGGCGCAGCGTCACATCGGTGGCGTAGGCGATGGCGCGGCCCTCGGCCGCGAGCGCGGCCAGCAGGGCGTCGGCGTCCTGAAGCCCGAGCCGGGCCGCGACCTCCGCCTGGTCGACGCGCATGAGCCGGTTCGTGGCCCGGCCCGTGACGGCCTGGAGGGCGTCGCGGACGTCGAGGATCCGGGCCCGGGCCCGGTCCACGGCGGGAGTGTGCGGGCGGTCCGCCAGCCACGTGGCGGTCAGCGCCCGGAGCGTCTTCGCGTCGCGCAGCCCGCCGCGCGAGGCCTTCAGATCGGGTTCCAGGCTGTAGGCCAGCTCGCCGAAGCGGCCGGCCCGGGCCGCGAGGTCCTCGGCCAGTTCGGGCAGGCGGCGGCGCGTCTGGGCACGCCAGTCGGCGAGCACGGCCGAGGCGGCCCGGCCGGCCAGCTCGGCGTCGCCCGCGATGGGCCGCAGGTTGAGCAGGCCCGTGACGGCCGGCAGGTCGCGCGCGGCGACGCGGCGGCAGTCGGCCAGGGACCGGACCGAATAGTCGAGGTCGAGCCCCGCGTCCCAGATCGGGTACCACAGCCTCGGCGCGAGGCCGTCCGCGGCTGCCTGGCCGGCCACGCGGTCGTCATAGATCAGCACGAGGTCGAGGTCGGACCTGGGCCCGAGGTCGCCGCCGCCCAGCGAGCCGACCGCGCCGAGCGCCAGGCCCGGCGCCTCGCCGGCCGCCTCGGCCCACAGGGCGCCGAGCGCCCGCTCGGCCAGTTCCGTGCGGACCCGCCGGGCCTCCGCGCCGATGCCGTTCCAGCCGGCTCCGTACGGGCCGTCGCCCCGCCTGGCCGCCGCCAGGTCCACCAACGTGACCCGGCCGCTCTGGCGAGTTCCGGCATCGGGCACGGTCCCACTCCGGTGAGCGCCGGCATCGGGCACGGGTGCGGAGGGCGGCACGGCGGGGGTCACAGGGCCGCGAGGTCCGTCTCGCCCGTGCGGACCCTGACCACCTGCTCGACGGGCGTGACCCACACCTTGCCGTCGCCGATCTTGCCGGAGCGGGCCGCCGCGACGATCGCGTCGACGGCCGCCGGCACGGTGCCGTCCTCGACGACGGTCTCGACACGCAGCTTGGGCAGCATGTCCACCTGGTATTCGGCGCCGCGGTACACCTCGGTGTGGCCCTTCTGCCGGCCGTAGCCCTGCGCCTCCGTCACGGTGATGCCGTGCACGCCCACGCCTTCGAGGGCCGTCTTGACGTCGTCGAGCCGGTACGGCTGGATCACCGCTGTCAGAAGTTTCATGCCTTCCATTGTTCAACCTTTCCGGAGGTGGGTGGCCGATGCCGGGCGGCCGGGAACGCTGCCGGGTCCCGTTGAGTACGCTGCCGGACCGGCGGCATCGGGCGCGGGGATCACCGGCGCCGGCCCGTCCCGACCGTCTCATACGCGGTCTCGCCGTGCACCGCCAGGTCGATGCCGCTGATCTCGTCCGACTCCTCGATGCGCCACCCCATGGTGCGGCGCAGCACGAGGCCGAGCACGGCCGTGACGACGCCCGCGAAGATGACGGCCACGACGGCGAGCAACGCCTGCGTGCCGAGCTGCGTCAGCCCGCCGCCGTACAGCAGACCCGCCTTGGCGCCGGCCAGGTAGCCGCCGGCGGCCGCGCCCGGGTCGCCGACCAGCCCGACCATGAGCGTGCCGATCAGCCCGCCCACGAGGTGGACGCCGGCCACGTCGAGCGAATCGTCGAAGCCGAGCCGGTACTTGACGCCGACGGCCACCGAGCAGACCGCGCCCGCCACGAGGCCGATCAGTATCGCGCCGAGCGGGCTCACGTAGCCGGCGGCCGGGGTGATCGCGACGAGGCCGGCCACGAGGCCCGAGGCCGCGCCCAAGCTGGTGGCCTTCCCGTCCCGGACCCGCTCGGTCACGAGCCAGCCCAGCACCGAGGCGGCCGCCGCCACGAACGTCGTGACCCACGCGAGGCCGGCCTGGGCGTTCGCGCCGCCCGCGCTGCCCGCGTTGAACCCGAACCAACCGATCCACAACAGGCCGGCGCCGAGCATGACGAACGGGAGGCTGTGCGGGCGCATCGGCTCACGGCCGAACCCGCGCCGCCGGCCCGTCACGAGCGCGAGCACGAGCCCGGCCATGCCCGCGTCGATCTCCACGACCGAACCGCCCGCGAAGTCGAGCGGCGTCGCGAGGGCCCTGGCCACGGCGCCGTGGGCGGACAGCAGGCCGCCGCCCCACACCATGTGGCACAGCGGAATGTAGGACAGCGTGACCCACAGGGCCGCGAACACGAGCCACGTGCCGAACTTGGTGCGGTCCGCGACCGACCCGGACACGACCGCCACCGTGATGATCGCGAACGTCGCCTCGAACGCGCAGAACACGATCTGGGGCACGCCGTGGAACGTCTGGGCCGCCCCCATGATGTGGGCCAGGCCCAGGTCCTTGAACGGGTCGCCGACGATGCCGCCGGCGTCGCCCTCGAACGCCATCGAATAGCCGAACAGCACCCACAGGACGCCGACCAGCCCGGCGGAGCCGAAGCTCATCATCATCATGTTGAGCACGGACTTGCCGCGCACCATGCCGCCGTAGAAGCAGGCGAGCCCCGGGACGGTCATGAGCAGGACGAGGGTGGCGGAGACGAGCACCCAGGCGGTGGAGCCGGTATCAATGGACACGGCCCGAGCATGTCAGGCGCGCGTTACCGGCCCCGGGCCGGGGCGTTACGCCCATGTTTCGCCCGCGGGGAACGGCCCACCCACCCCGTCAGCTCCCAGCGAGCGAACCAGCGGTCAGGCGAGCCACGCGGGTCAGGCCGCCTCGCGGATCGCGGTCGAGGAACGGCCGCGTTTCGTCATGCCGGGGAACGCGAGGAGTCGGTCCAGGTCCGAGGCCGCAGCGGCGGACACCGCGGCGTGCTGCCCGTTGTACCGGGCCACGAACACCGGATCCAGCGGGATCGGTTCGTCCTCAAGCGCCTGACCGCACCGCGCGGCCCACGCGAAAACATCCGCCCACAACCACAGCTTCTGACCGCCGCACACCGTGTAGTGCGGCGGGAAAGTCTCACGCGGCCGGCGCTCCCCCATGGCCCACTTGCGGACCGTCTCACGCGACTTGTCCAAGCGGGTCGCAATCTCGCTCGTGTTCACGAGATCCTGATCGATGCGGCAGATTCGCGAAGCGGGCAACGCCGCAGCCAGGTACTGGTCGAACGCCGTGAACGCCTTGGCGCCGTCCTTCGCCTCGACCTCGGCGCTGAGAATGGTCACACCGTCCTGGCAGGCGGGGACCAAAACGAAACGATTCGTGAACAGCGCGTCCACCTGCGCCTCATCCATCAGGTCCACGCCCGAGACGACCACCGTGAACTCGTACGCTCTCATGCGCTCACCTTTCTCCTGGTAGCACCACTCCGCACGGAGTGCCCACTGCCTCGGCTCTTAGCCAACCAGCACCACCATAGCCCGCATGTTGGCACTTGCCAACGCTTGCCGGCGATCAGGCGGTCAGGCGAGCATGCCGTCGACGAAGGCCTCCGGGTCGAACGGCGCCAGATCATCCGGACCCTCGCCGAGGCCCACGAGCTTGACCGGCACGCCGAGCTGGGCCTGCACCGCGACCACGATCCCGCCCTTGGCCGAACCGTCCAGCTTGGTCAACACGATGCCGGACACGTCCACGACCTCCGCGAACACACGGCCCTGCACGAGCCCGTTCTGGCCCGTCGTCGCGTCGAGCACCAGCAGCACCTCGGTGATCGGCGCCTGCTTCTCCGCGACACGCTTGATCTTGCCGAGCTCATCCATGAGGTTCGTCTTGTTCTGCAACCGGCCGGCCGTGTCGATGATGACCGTGTCGACGCCGCGCTCGACCCCGGCCTTCACGGCGTCGAACGCCACCGACGCCGGGTCGGACCCCTCGGCCCCGCCCACGACGTCGACGCCGACCCGCTTGCCCCACGTCTCCAGCTGCTCCGTGGCCGCCGCGCGGAACGTGTCCGCCGCGCCCAACAGCACACTGTG
>JAISIU010000114.1 GCA_031261885.1 Bifidobacteriaceae bacterium | reverse complement strand
TCGACCTCGTGAAGGCCGTCGACCGCCTGCTGACGCACGCCGACGAGGTGCGCCGCCTGCGCATCCGCGTCAACGCCGACAACGCCGAGGACGCGGCCCGTGGCCGTCGGCTCGGCGCCGAGGGCATCGGCCTGTGCCGCACCGAGCACCAGTTCCTCGGCGACCGCCGCAAGCTGATCGAGAACCTGATCCTCGCGAAGGACGAGGCCGGCAAGCAGAAGGCGCTCGACGCGCTCCTGCCGATGCAGCGCCAGGACTTCGTCGAGCTGTTCGAGGCCATGGACGGGCTGCACACCACGGTCCGCCTCATCGACCCGCCGCTCCACGAGTTCCTGCCGGACTTCACGAAGCTGTCGGTCAAGGTGGCCCAGGAGGAGGACTCTGGCAAGGTCAATCAGGCCGACGTCGAGCTGCTCGCCGCCGTCGAGGCGGAGCACGAGGCCAACCCGATGCTCGGCACGCGCGGCGTCCGCCTCGGTCTGAAGATCAAGGGCCTGTTCCAGCTGCAGGTGCGCGCGATCGCCGAGGCGGCCGCGATCCGCATCCAGGCCGGCGGCGACCCGCACCCGGAGGTCATGGTGCCGCTGGTCGGCTCGCGCCGCGAGCTCGACCTCGTGCGCGAATCCGCCGAGCAGGTCATCGCCGACGTCTCCAAGGAGAAGGGCGTCAAGCTCGAGATCCCGATCGGCTGCATGATCGAGCTGCCGCGCGCCGCCCTCACGGCCGACAAGATCGCCGAGAGCGCCGAGTTCTTCTCGTTCGGCACCAACGACCTCACGCAGACCACGTGGGGCTTCTCGCGCGACGACGTCGAGAGCAAGTTCTTCCCGGACTACTTCGAGTACGGCATCTTCAAGGTCTCGCCGTTCGAGTCGATCGACCAGCTCGGTGTCGGCCAGCTCGTGAAGATGGGCGCCGAGAAGGGCCGCGCCACGCGTCCCGACATCAAGCTCGGTGTCTGTGGCGAGCACGGCGGCGACCCGGATTCGATCCACTTCTTCAATTCCGTGGGCCTCGACTACGTGTCCTGTTCTCCGTTCCGCGTCCCGGTGGCCCGCCTCGAGGCGGGCCGCGCGGCCGTGGAGGCCAAGGCTCGCTGACAGGGCGGCCACTCCATCGCTGAGGGCCACTGACCAGGCGCGACAGCGCCGGTGAGGGCCACAACGTCAGACGCGGCGGAGATGTGACATAGATCACATCTCCGCCGCGTCATTTTTTTGCTCCAGCGCCGTCCCATTCATGTCCGGCCGCTGAGGAAGGCAACCAATCAGCGGCTCCGGCGCGGTAGCGGAGTTCGCAGCACGCGTGCGGCCTCCGCGCCCCGAGACGCGCCAACAGGCGGTGCCCGGGCCCCGAGCCCCAGCGCCACGAGTGGCGGGCATCCCTAGCCCGTCTGGCTGGTCGGCCAGGACCCCCGAACGGGCCGACCACCACCAAGGCGGCGGCCGAGTCACCGGCAAGGCCCCGCCGACTGCGGCCCTGGAATCACCGGGTTTCGGGGCCGCAGAGAGTGTCCCCAACTGGGGGGACACGGTTTCCCGATAACCGTGTCCCCCCCTCAGGGCGGCTGCCACGAGGCCGGTCGCGGCAGCTGCCCGCCCCGAGGGAGCTGGTCACCGGGTCTCGCACTTGCGGCGGGGATGGGCAGACGGTCGCGAACGGGCGCGATGCGCGGCCGACCCCGTCCCCGCCGCAATCCTCTTTCTTCGCCACGGCCACTTCGGGGCAAGACGCGAAAGGGCCGGGTCCGGTTGCCCTTCGGCATCCGAACCCGGCCCGTTTCCCTTGGCTCCGCCGGGCGGTTCATCCGCCCGTCCCCAGCAAGGAAGCTCTTACTGACCAGCGGGACCAATATAGCAGCTGGCCAGGGCCTTTCGTCCTGGTCCCGGCCGCTCCCTCACCGCTCGTCGTGCGTCGCGGGGTCCATGTAAACCGAGTTGCGGTTCAGGCCCGTGATTCGGCCCATCTCCTCCTCGGTCAGCTCGAACCCGAAGACATCGAGGTTCTCGCGCAGTCGGGCCGGGCTCGAGGATTTCGGGATCGGCACGCAGCCGCGCTGGATGTGCCACCGCAGCACCACCTGGGCCGGTGTCACACCGTGCGCCTCGGCGATCTCGACGACAACCGGGTCCCGCAGCTCCTTGCCACGCCCGAGCGGCGACCACGCCATCGTCACGATGCCGTGCTTCGCGTGGAACTCGAGCGCCGCGTCCTGGGTGAAGTAGGGATGGCACTCGATCTGGTTGACCGCGGGCACCACGCCGGTCTCGGCCATGAGCCGGTCGAGGTGCTCCGGCAGGAAGTTCGAGACGCCGATCGACCGGATCAGGCCCTCGCGGCGGGCCACGTCCATTGCCCGCCACGAATCGACGTAGAGGTCCAGCTGGGGCAGCGGCCAGTGGATCAGGTAGAGGTCGAGGTAGTCGACGCCGAGCTTCGCGAGCGAGCCGTCGATGGCGCGCGGCGTCAGGGCCTCGCCGTGGTCGGCGCCGCGCAGCTTCGTGCAGACGAACAGCTCATGC
>JAISIU010000089.1 GCA_031261885.1 Bifidobacteriaceae bacterium | reverse complement strand
ACTCCGTCTCCTACCCCGTCGTCATCACGAAGGCCTCTGACACCTCGATCACACAGGCCAGCGACCTCAAGGGCAAGAGCTCGGCCAACTCGAGCGGTTCGAACTGGGGCGCCATCGCCCAGAAGTACGGCGCCACCGTGAATCCCGTCTCGCAGTTCATGGACGCCGTCGCCGCCGTGAAGGCCGGCCGCGTCGACCTGACGGTCAACGACCAGCTGGCCGCCCTCGACTACTTCAACACCACCCATGACACGAAGGTGAAGATCGCGCTGAAGCTGACCGGCGACAAGGTCTCCCAGGGCATCGCCTTCCGCAAGGGTTCCGGCCTGCTGCCGGCTGTCAACCAGGCCATCGCGGAGCTGCGCCAGGACGGCACGCTCGCACTGATCGGCCAGAAGTACTTCGGCGAGGACGTCTCGAAGTGAACTGGACCCTCGCCCGCACCTCGGTGCTGCCCCTGATCGAGGGGGCCCTCACCGGCACCATCCCACTGACGCTGATCTCGTTCGCGCTCGGCCTCGTGGTCGCCGTCGTCGTGGCGCTGGCCAAGCTGTCGGGCCGCCGCGCGGTGCGCACCGTCGGCGCGCTCTACGTCTCGCTGATCCGCGGCACCCCGCTGCTGGTGCAGCTGTTCGTGATCTTCTACGGCCTGCCCTCGCTCGGCCTCACGCTGAAGCCCTACCCGTCCGCGGTCATCGCGTTCGCATTGAACGTCGGCGGCTACGCGGCCGAGGCGATCCGTGGCGCGATCGTGGCCGTGCCGCGCGGCCAGTGGGAGGCCGCCGCGATGATCGGCCTGGGCCGCTGGGCGACGCTGCGCCGCGTCATCGGGCCGGCCGCCGCCCGCCTGGCCGTCGCTCCCCTGTCCAACACGTTCATCGGCCTGGTCAAGGACACGTCGCTGGCCTCGACGGTCATGGTCACGGAGCTGCTGCGCCGCGCCCAGGTGATCGCGACCCCGACCTACGACTACTTCACGCTGTACGTCGTCGCCGCGCTCGTCTACTGGCCGATCTGCTCGGCCCTCTCACTGGCCCAAACCCGCCTGGAACGCCGCCTGAACCGGCACGTCCCGGCGGCCGCCCTCGTGGGAGGCGCCCGATGACGGCGCTCGTCAAGGCGCGCAGCCTCACCAAATCGTTCGCCGGCCAGGCGGTGCTGCGCGGCATCGACCTGGACGTCGCCAAGGGGTCGGTCACCTGTTTGATCGGTCCGTCCGGGTCCGGCAAGACCACTCTTTTGCGGTGCGTCGCGGGGTTGGAGGTGCCCGATGCCGGCGCGATCGCGGTCGGGGACGTCGCCATCAGTTACGGTTGCCCGCCGGGCGCGGCCACGCTGGCCCGGTTGCGCCGCGAAAGCGGTTTCGTGTTCCAGGCGCATGAGCTGTTCGGCCACCTCACGGCCCTCGACAACCTGACCGTCGGTCCCGTCTATGGCCACCGCGAGCGTCCGGCCGCCGCGCGCGCCCGGGCCCGGGACCTGCTGGAACGCGTCGGCCTCGCAGATAAGGCCGGGGCCTACCCGGGCGAGCTGTCCGGCGGCCAGCAGCAACGCGTCGGGATCGCGCGGGCGCTCATGTCCAGGCCCACCGTCCTGCTGTTCGACGAGCCGACCAGCGCCCTGGATCCCGAGACCGTGGGCGATGTCCTCGACGTGATGCGCGACCTGGCGGACGAGGGCTGGACCATGATCGTCGCGACCCACGAGATGGGGTTCGCGCGCGGTGTCGCCGATCGCGTCGCTTTCCTGGACGGCGGCCTGATCGCGGAACAGGGCCCACCCGAACGCGTGCTCGCGCACCCCGCCGAGGATCGCACGCGGCAGTTCCTGGCGCGCGTGCTGGACCCGCTCGGCGGCCGCGCCCGCACGGCCCGGGACGCCCGCTCCGCCCAGGCCGCGTTCCGGGCGTCGCACCCATTCGCCTGACCCGCCACCCGCCATCGGCCCCGCCCACCACCCGCACTCACGGAGGAGAAACCACCATGTCACCATCCCCAACCACGCCCACCAGCCACAATGCCTACCATTTCGACACGGCCGCCGTCCACGAAGGCCAGGCGCCCGACCCGGTGAGCGGCGCCATCGTCCCCCCGATCACGCTCGCCACCACCTTCCGGATGGCGGACGTCGAGACGCCGCCCGCCGGCTACGACTATTCGCGCGGCGGCAACCCGACGCGCGCCGCCTACGAGAGGGCGCTGGCCGCGCTCGAGGGCGGCGGGCACGCCCTCGCCTATCCGTCCGGCATGGCCGCGATCGACGCCGTGATCCGCGTGTTGGTCGGCCCCGGCCAGGCGATCTGTGCCGGGCGGGATGTCTACGGCGGCGTCGGTCGCCTCCTCACGTGGATCGCGCCCGCCGAGGGCCGCCGGGTCAGTCGCGTCGCGACGACGGACCTCGCCGGGGTGGCGGCGGCCTTGGAACGCGAGCGGCCCCGTGTCCTGTGGGTCGAGACGCCGTCCAACCCGGGCCTCGAGGTAACGGACCTCCGGGCCGTGGCGGACCTGGCCCACGCCGCCGGCGCTTTGCTCGTGGTCGACAACACGTTCGCGACGCCCGTCCTGCAGACCCCGATCGCCCTCGGCGCCGATGCCGTGGTGCACTCGACCACGAAGTTCGTGGGCGGGCACTCCGACATGCTCGGCGGCGCCGTCATCGTGCGTGCCGGCCTGGAGCTGCCCGAGCCGGGCCTTTCCGGCAG
>JAISIU010000085.1 GCA_031261885.1 Bifidobacteriaceae bacterium | reverse complement strand
ATCGGCCTGTCGGGGCCCGGCGCCGCGGCCGTGATCCAGGTCGCGGACTGCGTCCCCGTGCTGCTGGCGGACCCCGTGGCGCGCCTCGCCTGCGCGGTGCACGCGGGCCGGCGCGGGTTTCTCGCCGGGATCGTGCCTCTCGCGGTCCGGGCGCTTGAGGCGCGGGGCGCCGTGCCCGCCCGGGTGAGGGCCGCCATCGGACCCTGCGTCTGCGGCCGCTGCTACGAGGTTCCCGCCGCGATGGCGGCCGCGGCGGACCGGGTCGAGCCCGGGTGCGCCGCGCGGACGAGCTGGGGCACGCCGTCGATCGACCTGCCGGCCGGCGTGGCGGCCCAGCTGGCGGCCGCCGGCGTGCGCCACGTCGACGTGGACGGCCGCTGCACGCTGGAGGACCGGGGGCTGTTCTCGTACCGGCGGGACGGCCGGGCCGCGGGCCGCCAGGCCGGTGTCATCGAATTGTTGGCCGTGTGACTCGCCGGTTCGACGTCGGCGGCCGAGTAGAAGTACTTGTTCGCGAGCGGTGAACCTCAGTTTTCACGTACAATCACATCTGTCACAGTCTCAACGTGAACTCAAGACCGCGACACGCCGCGTAACCTTGCCGGTTCCGCAGCGGCACTGCACTACGTTGCAGGTGGGTTCTTCCCCACCCGACCCGTCGGCCCCAGGCCCCCGCGGCAGCCAGCCGCGCGGCCCACGCCAACCAGTCAGGCCCTCCGAGCGGCCGCCGCCGCCCGCGAGTACCCAAGCAAAAGGAGCACAAACCAATGCCCGGACAGGCACACCGCTTGGCAAGCATGCTAGGCCTCACGACCTCCGCGGATGCGGATGACTATTACGACGAGGGAGTTGGTGAGACCATGGCCGAGGTCACACCCATCCACGGTGCGGCGGGCTATGCCCCCGAACCGGAGCCGCTGCAGCGGATCGCGACCGCCCGGCCCCGGTTCTTCGGCGACGCCCGCACTGTCGGTGAGCCTTACCGCTCGGGCATCCCGGTGATCATGAACCTGACCAATGCCTCCGACGAGGACGTTCGCCGACTCGTCGATTTCGCCTCGGGCATGGTCCTGGCCCTCGACGGCAAACTGGAGCGCATCACACCGCGCGTCTTCCTGCTGTCCCCGGCCACGGTCCAGGTGCAGGCCCAGACCTCCGAACGCGCCAACCGGTACGACGGCGAATAAGCCGCCGCATCCGACGTGGTCCTTGCCCTCCGGCTCCTCGCACTCGTAGTACAGCTGTACTGGCTCGTGCTGCTGGCGCGGATGGTCCTCGAACTGGCGCTGTCCTTCTCCCGGGACTGGCGTCCGCGCGGGGCCGCGGCCGTGGCAGCGGAGATCGTGTACACAGTGACCGATCCTCCGCTCAAGCTGGCCCGCCGATTCCTCCCGCCCCTGAGGCTCGGCCCAGTCAGTCTGGATCTCGCCTTCACCGTCGTGTTCATCGTCGTGACCCTGCTCGGCGGGTTCCTCCAAGGACTCCCGTACATGGTCCAGATGGGCCGGCCATGAACCGCGGGGTCCTGCCTGAATAGAGCTAATATCCGCTAGCGTTTACTATGAGCGCATTAAGTCCCCTCCGATGCGGCCCCGCATCGGGAGCGGACCGACCGATTTGATGAGGTGAACAAATGGCTCAGCTGACCGCTGACGACGTGGTCCTGAAAAAGTTCCAGGCGACGAAGTTCCGCGAAGGCTACGACCAGGTCGAGGTTGACGACTTCCTCGATGAGGTGGCAGTCGCCATGCGGGCGTTGGCGAACGAGAACACCGAGCTGAAAGAGCAGCTGGCGGCCGCCGAACAGCGGATCGCCGAACTGACCCGCCAACTCGAGAACGCTCAGGCGGCTCCGGCGTCCGCGCCGGCCGCGGCCCCCGCGCCCGTCCCCGCCCCAGTCCCCGCGCCCGCCCCGGCGCCCGAACCGAAACCGGCCGCCGCGCCGGTCTCGCCGCTGCGCGAATCCGACCAGGAATCCGCCACCGGCATGCTGGCCCTGGCCCAGAAGCTGCACGACGAGTACGTCCGCGCCGGCCAGGAGGAGGGCGACCAGATCCTCAACGACGCGAAGGCCAAGGCGGCCTCGATCGTCCGCGAGGCCGAGGACGCCTCGGTCCGCACACTGTCGAAGCTCGAACAGGACCGCGCGATCCTCGAGCGCAAGATCGACGAACTGCGCATCTTCGAGCGCGACTACCGCACCAGGCTGAAGACCTACCTGGAGAACCTGCTGACCGACATCGAGGGCAAGAGCTCCACTGCCCCCGACGGCGACCAGAGCTGGGACCAGGCCCAGGCCTCGGGCGAGACCTCCGGTTCTACCCAGAACTGACCTGAAGCCGAGGCCGAGAGCAGTGGCGCCGAAACGCTTCGAGGCCGCACGCATCGCGGCCAAGCTGCCGGTTCGCGACTCCGAGGAGCCGTGGACCGGCCCTGAGGTGCGCCAAGTCCGCGACACGTTGCAGGCCGACATCGACCGGCTGCGGACGGATCTGCTCGCCGCCGAGGGCGGCCTCGGCGAACTGCTCGGCGACGAGCGCAGCTCCGGGGAGGACGAGGTCGACACCGGCACCCGCGCCACGAGCCGCGAGCAATCGCTCGCCTTCGTGAACAACATGCGCGGGCAGATCCAGGCCTCGGAAATGGCACTGGAACGGCTGTTGTCCGGCACGTTCGGGCACTGCGAGAAGTGCGGCAAACCCATCGGCAAAGGTCGGCTCCAGGCCTTTCCGAGGGCCACCCTGTGCCTTGAGGACAAACAGCGCGAGGAACGCCTTCGGGTGTGAAGAGCCCGGGCCCCACGAGGAAGGCCGGCGAGCGCGGCGGCGCCCGCCGGCGGGGCCTGGCCCGTCATCGGGCGGCGCCGCGCCTCGCGCGGCCTGCGGCCCGGCCGGAGCGGTCGCATCGTGGCCGCGCAGTGGCGCGGCGGGCGCGCGCGAGGTAGCGTCTAACGTCTGACCCGTCACCCGCGGCCATGCCCGGGCGTCGGCCCCTAACGCCCCTCGCGCCGTTCCAGGAAGAAAGGCCGCACTTGTCCACACGCCCGCCCGCCCGCCGCGGGCACGCCCCCGCGCTGCTCGTCGCCGTCGCGGTTCTCGCCGTCGCGGCGGACCAGGTGTCGAAGGTGTGGGCGCGCCACCACCTGTCCGGCGGGCGCACCGTCGAGGTCGTCGGCAATTTCCTCCGGCTCCAGCTGATCGGCAACCCGGGCGCGGCCTTCTCGGTGGGCGAGGGCAAGACCATCGTCTTCACGCTCCTTGCGGCCCTCTTCGTCATCCTCATCGCCGTCATCGCTCCGCGCGTCACGTCGCGCGTCTGGGCGCTCGCGCTCGGGCTGATCTGGGGCGGGGCGGCCGGCAACCTGATCGACCGGTTGATCCGCCCGCCGGCCTTAGCGCGCGGCCGCGTCACCGACTTCATCGCCTAC
>JAISIU010000062.1 GCA_031261885.1 Bifidobacteriaceae bacterium | reverse complement strand
CCCGCGAAGCGTCCGATGCCGTGCCGCACCGCTCCAAACTGTCGACTGGTTTCGCCACAAAATCACTAGTGAAACGCCTCCAAAATGACTAATGGATCGGCCTCAAACTGTTGAATTAGCTGGTCATAGCGTTATAGACTCTCCAACATGAAGTACCGGCCAAGGGTCAGCGACCGCGAACTGAGAGACCGCCTCACGCGCGCCGGTGCGGTCGTCATCGAAGGCCCCAAAGGCTGCGGCAAGACGTGGAGCGCCCGGCAGGTCGCGGCCAGCGAGTTACGCGTGGACGTGGACCCCCAGGTCACACCCGCCATGGAGGCGGACCCAGCCATCCTGCTGCGCGGCCCCGTGCCGCGACTCCTCGACGAATGGCAACTCCAGCCGCGGCTCTGGGACTTCGCGCGCCGCGCCATCGACGACAGAAGCGAACCGGGACAATTCGTGTTGACGGGCTCGGCCCAGCCCAACGACGACGTTCGCCGCCACTCCGGCGCCGGCCGCATGTCGCGCATGCGGATGCACACCATGAGCCTGTTCGAGACCGGCGCGTCAACGGGCGAGGCGTCCCTGGCGCGCCTCTTAACTGGCGAACCGCCCGAACCGGCCACATCGACTCTGAGCGTGAGCGACATCGCGGCCCTGGTCTGCGCGGGCGGCTGGCCGGCAACGCTCGAAGCCGACCGCCACCAGGCGGCCCTGTATGCGAGGGACTATGTCGACCTGCTCGTCGACGTCGACGTCAGCCGAGTCGACGGCAAGAGGCGCGACCCCGTCCGGCTACGCCGACTCCTCAGGTCCCTGGCGCGTAACACGGCCTGCGAAGTGTCGGTGGAGACGCTGACCAAGGACGTGGCCGGTCCCGACGTGACAGCCGCGCGGGGCACCATCATCGATTACCTCGACACGCTGGCCCGCCTCATGGTCACCGAGGACCAGCCCGCCTGGTCGGCGGCGCTCAGAAGCAAAGCGACGCTTCGGCGACGGCCCAAACGGCACTTCGTCGACCCGTCCTTGGCGGCCGCGGCCGTGGCCGCGACGCCGGACACGCTGCTTCAGGATCTCAACTTCCTCGGCACCCTGTTCGAGTCCCTCGCGGTACGGGACCTCCGGATCTACGCCCAAGCGCTGAAGGCCGACATCTGCCACGTGCGCGACAGCAACGGCAAGGAGCTCGACGCCGTAATCGTGCTGCCCGACGGCGGCTGGGCCGGTGTCGAGATCAAGCTCGGCGCCGGCGCGGCGGACCAAGCGGCCGCCTCCTTGCTCGCCTTCGCCGCCACCGTGGATCCGGCGGTCGAGGGAAAACCCCGCGCGCTGATCGCGATCACCGGCAACGGCTACGCCATGCGGCGCGCCGACGGCGTCGACGTGGTCCCGCTGGGCCTCCTCGGCCCGTGATGGACGTGGCCGAAAGCAGGCAGCGAACCCGACCGCTGAAACCACCAGAGCCAAGTCGGGTCGCGTAACGTTCCGTAAGGTTCTGTAACGTTTTGTAACGTTCTGTAAGGTTCCGCAACGTTCTGCAACGTTTTGTAACGTTCGCGCCAGTATCTGGGAACGTTCGTGGCATCTCGCGATGCGTCGTCGTCGGCCGACCAACGACGTGCGCCACAATTGGGGGGTGCAGCAGCCTCGCGATTTCACTGACCCGCCCGTGCCCGATATCGGAACGTCGCCTTTGGGTGGTTCCGTGGCCGATGGCGGAGCCGCACCTGTCGTAGCCACCGGTCCGACCGGGCCGGCCCGGCGGGGGCCACGGGCGCATCAGGTGTTGACCGGGACCGTCGTGGACGTCTCCACCCCGACCCCGCTGCTGCGGCGGCTCGTGGTGCGCGTCCCGGGCCTCGGCACGCCCGCCGCGCCCGCGCCCGGGCAGTGGGTCAGGCTCTACGTGCCGGAACCGCAGGGCACGGCCGGGCGGTTGGCCGTCGGGGCGCGCGAGATGGCCGGACACACGCCACGCTCCTACACGGTCCAGGCCTGGGACCCGGCCCAGGAGACGTGCGTGCTCGACTTCGTGCTGCACCAGCCTGCCGGGCCGGCCTCCACGTGGGCGGCCGCGGCCCGGACCGGCGACGAGCTGCCCCTGGCCGGACCGATCGGGCGGCCGGGCCTGCCGCTGGACGCCGGGCCGCTCCGGGTCCTGTTCCTGGCCGACACCACGGCCCTGCCGGCCGTGCGCGAACTGGTCGGCGCGCTCCCGCGGGGCTCGGCGGCCCGCGCGGTCATCGCCGCCGCCGCCTCCGAGCGCGTGCCGCTCGCGGCCCCGGACGGCGTCGCGCTCACGCTCGACTGGACCGACCCGGGAGGCGACGCCCTCACCAAGGCCGCAACCGTCATCGGCGGCGGACCGACCGTGCCCAGTGTTCAAGGCGAGGTTCCCGTTGACTTGGGTTCCGCCATCGGCGGCGCCGCCGAACGCAGTGAGACGCACGTGTGGGTCGGCGCGGAGGCCGGCGCGGTCAGCGAGATCCGGCGGCTGGCGACGACGGCCGGCGTGCCGCGCCCACTGCTGCACGCGACCGCCTACTGGCGGCGCGCCGTCAGCGCGTGACCGTGTTGTCCCGGGCCGCCCGGCCCGGCTTCAGGCTTCAGCAGCTTGTCGAGCGTTTCGGCGGTTGCGCCCCGGCTTGTCGAGCCTCATGGTCGTAACACACCCCCCAAGACGACCAAAAGGCTCGACAAGCCCCGAGGGAACAACCAAAACCCTCGACAAGCCCCCTCATCGGCATCAGGTCGCTGGCCACGAACCCGAGGGAACAACCAAAACCCTCGACAAGCCCCCTGCGGCCATCAGCGCATGACCGTGAAGCGGTCCAGCACCTGGCCGCCGGCCGTGCGCGCCACCACCTGGATCGAGGCGGCCGTCACCGTGATCGCGGCGTAGACGTCGTTGGCCGGGGCCGTGTGGCCGGAGGTC
>JAISIU010000058.1 GCA_031261885.1 Bifidobacteriaceae bacterium | reverse complement strand
TGGGGCGACACCGACGCGGTGCTGAACGGGGGCAAGGGCCCGGACTCCCCGCCCAGCTCCTACTTCGCCCAGCCCGGGGCGCCGCACCAGGCGGGCTCGGCCACGTTCCTCAACACGGACACCGACCAGCAGACCTGGACGTTCGCGGGCTGGGAGCGGGAGTACTCCGACCCGTCGGTGCTCGCCGTGCTGGCCGCGCCGCCATCGTTCTCCGACCTCGACGATGTCGACGATTCCGGCCAGGCCGCCGGCAACTCGACCGCACTGTCGAAGTTCTCGGGCTCCTCGTCATCGTCCTCGACGTCCGTCTCCTCCACGATCGGCGGCTACATCAACGTCTCCGAGGAGTTCAGCTTCTTCGGCATCGCCGCCGCCTCCGTGGAGGCGGAGGCCGCCTTTGAGAACGGGGTCGACACCTCGTACACGAAGGACCAGACCTTCACGTACACGACGACGTACTCGGCCAGCGAGGACACCGTGGTGCTGACCGTGGTCCCGGCCGACGCCTACTACTACACGACCACCGCGCTCGCGGCCGACGGCGTCAACATGGTCCCGCTGTCCGTGGTGGTCAGGACGCCGGAAGCGCCGATCACGCTGTCGGTGCCGCTGGCCCGGTACAACGAGCTGGCCGCCGCCTACAACCTGCCGGCCGTCTCGACGGGCCCCGGCGGGATCGTCAAACACACCGAGGGCGAGCCCGCCACCTACACGTATGACTGCTCGCAGTTCACGTACAAGGGCGGCGGCAGCTGCGACAACGCGAACAAGGTGACGGTCGGCTTCGGCAAGAACGCGACCACGCAGAGCGTCGAGATCGAGAACTCGAATACCGAGGAGACCACGGCCACGACCACGCTGACGTACAAGGCCGGCGCGGGCGTGGGCGGCGTCACGGTCGGCGTCCAGGGCTCCGAGGGATCCTCGTCGACCACCGCGAAATCGCAGTTCAACGGCTCCTCCTTCGAGGGGACCGTGTGGTCGCTGCCCACGGACGTGGACGGTGTGGACCAGAACCAGTGGGGCTTCGCCTGGCAGATGCTCGCGAGCATGGTGAAGGTGGGCGGCTCGACCGTCCCCTATGTCACGTACGCCGTCTCGAACGTCCACCAGCCCGTCGCCACGCCCGGCGATTTCCACCTGGAGGACAACGACTCGACCTCGACGACGTTCGCCTGGGACGCCCCGGACGGCAAGGCCCCGACCAGTTACCAGATCCTGCGCCAGGTCAACGGCTCGTGGCTGCCGGAGAACTCGGCCTCGGCCATCGCGCCCTCGCAGCACCTCGTGACGCTGACGGACAACGTCGACCCGGGCAGTACGGCCGTCTACGCGATCCGCGCGGTCTACGCCGACCCGGCGAGCGGCCGGACCGAGTACTCGCCGCGATCGCCCGCCGTGACCGTGAACACGCCGGGCGGCGCGGGCGCGCCGATCGTGGCGGCCCGGTCCGCCCAGGTGACGGCCGTCATCGGCGGCGCCGCCACACTCGAGGTCGAGGCTGTGGGCGCGCCTGGCGGCGGCTCGCTGACCTACCAGTGGTACCGCCGCGGCGCGAGCGGCTGGAACATCATCGACGGCGCGAACCAGCCGGCGTTCCAGGTGGCGCGCGTGGCGGCCTCGGACGTGGCGAGCTACCGCTGCGCCGTGGTGCAGCGCGTGAGCGGCAAGGACCTGACCTCCTATTCGAACGTCATCGACCTGGTCCTCGGCAAGATCACGCCGACCCTGACGCTGACCGCGGCCGCGCCGTTCGGGCTGACCGATTTGGAGCCGGGCGACCCGGTGACCTTCACGGCCACGCTCTCGCCGGTCTCGTTCGACGTGCCGCCGGCCGCCGGCATCGACTTCTCGCTCGCCCCGGCCGACGGGTCCGGCGCGTGGCGCGTGGGCGACAACCTGTCCCAGCCCGGCAACACGGGCAAGGCCGTCTGGACGTGGGTGGTGCCGGTCGCCGCGGCCGGGACGGTCGCCGCCCTGAAGGCCACCTTCGCGGGCGATTCCAACTACGCGGCCGCCACGGCGCCGGAGCTGCGCTTCGCGATCACGCCGGTGGGCGGCGGCGGGCCCGCCATCCATCACGTGAACGCGGCGGCGTCCCAGGGCGGCCAGATCAGCCCGGCCGGGGCCGTCCCCGTGACCGATGGCGGCACGGTCGCCTTCCAGGCGGCGCCGGCCGCCGGGTACCGCTTCACGGGCTTCACGGTGAACGGTGCGACGGTGGCCGGGACCGTGTCCGATGACGGCACGGCCTGGACGCTCGACGTGACCGGTGTGACCGGGGACTGGCCCGTGCGGGCCAACTTCGCCCCGCTGTCCGTGTTGGACGTGCCCGCCACGCAGCAGGTGGTGGCCCCGGGCGGCCGCTACGAACTGCTCAGCGTGCCGGCCCGGGCCGCGGCCGGCGCGACGATCGCCTACTCCCAGCGCGGCGCCGCCGTTGCCTCACCCGACGGGCTCGGCCTGTACGACGTGACCGTGACGAGGCCGCAGGACCAGACCTACAAGGCCGTCGACGTCGTGATCCCGGACGGGCTGAAGGTGACGGCCGTCGACCCGCTGGCCCCGGCCTTCACGGCCGGGCTGCCGCCCGCCGTGGCCGTGCCGGCCGGCGGGACGCTCGCCCTGTCGGTCCAGGTCGCGAACACCGGTCAGGGCACGTTGTCCTTCCGCTGGATCAAGGACGGGGCCGATGTCGGCCAGAACAGTCCCGCTTATACGAAGAGCGGCGCGACCGCCCTCGACGCGGGCGCCTACGAGCTGATCGCGACGAGGAACGTGGCCGGCACGAACCACGTGGCGACGGCCAGGACCGCCGTCACGGTCGGTGGTGCGGCGCCGGCTCCCGCCGCGCTGGCCGAGGCCGTGCTGGCGTCGGTGCGGGCGGCGGTGGCCGGCAAGGCGTTGTATGTGGTCAAGGGGAAGACCGTGAAGGTGCCGGTGCTGGCCTATGGGTCTGAGGCGACGGTGGCCGGGGTTGGCGCCGGGACGGTCTCTTCGAAGCTGTCGGCTACGTGGAAGAGTTCGAAGGCGAAGGTCGCGACGCTGACCAGCTCTGGTGCCAAGAAGGCGAAGGCCGGCAAGGGGACGCTCACGCTGGTGGTGTCGAAGGCCGCCACGGTGAAGGTCAAGGGGGTTAAGCCCGGTAAGGCGACGATCACGGTGAAGGCCGGCGGCAAGACGCTGAAGCTGAAGGTCGTGGTCCTCAAGAAGCCGGTGAAGGCCAAGGCCGTGAAGGTTTCGGGTTCCAAGTCGCTGAAACGGGGCCGGGCCACGTTCTACCGGGCCACGGTTAAGCCTTCTAAGGCGACGGGCGGCATTGTGCGCTGGAAGGTCTCGTCGAAGAAGGTGGCGAGCGTGGACGCGTGTGGGCGTCTGGTCGCGAAGAAGAAGGGGAAGGTGACGTTGACCGCTCAGGTGGGTTCTAGGAAGGTGAGCAAGAAGATCACGGTCAAGTGACGCCATCGTCCACCGACCCCGCCCCACCCGCCTCACCCCACTGAGCCCACCCACCCGCTGAACCCGCCCGGCCCGGTTGGCCCCACACCTACGGCCGGCCCGGATAATCCGGGCGTCAAGACTTTTGGCTGGTAAGACCCGTCCTTGAGAGCCAAAAGTCTTGACGCTCGGGGTGGGTATTGGCTGCGTCATGAGAAATGGCTGGTAAGGGCTCTCCTTAAGGACCAGAAGTCTTGACGCTCAGCGGGGTTTTCACACACTGGACCGCCCATGCGCCTCGCTGCGGTTCGCTTTGGGCG
>JAISIU010000021.1 GCA_031261885.1 Bifidobacteriaceae bacterium | reverse complement strand
GGCCGCGCCCCAGGTCGAGGCCGTCGACACGAACGGCGCCGGCGACTGCCACACGGGCACGTTCATGGCCGGCCTGGCGCTCGGGCTCGACCCGGTCGAGGCGGCCCGCCGCGCGGGCGTCGCCGCGGCCCGGGCCGTGGCCTTCCCGGGACCCGTCCCGCCGCCGGAGGACAGCGTCCGGTGACGACTGTCCCCTCGGGCCACCCGACCGGCATCGTGCCTCCCCCCCAATCCCTCCCCAGCGTTGATCCCGAGGTTTGTGCCCTGGATTGGCCGATTTGAGGGCTCAAACCTCGGGATCAACCCGAAGTATTGCGGGCCAACGCGGCGCGGATTTCCGCCACGACCTCAGCTGGGCGGTCCACGATCTCGTGCCACGTGAACGGCAACACGCGGTAGCCCGCCATTTGCAGCTCGCGCAAGCGACCGCGATCGCGCGCGAACGCATCGCGCCCACCGTGGGCGCTGAACCCGTCCACCTCGACGATCAGCTTGGCCTCCTCGAACACGACATCGCCGGAAGCAATGATCCGCCCGTTCACACGGATCGGACAGTTCGGCTCCCAGCCCTCGATTCCCGCGTCCTGCAGCAGTGCATGGAGGCGGAGCTCCGCCTCCGATGCAGCACCGGCGCCCACCAGCCTGGCGTACCGGTCGAGCTTTCCCTTGCCCGGGCGCCTGCGGTAGCGCCGCCGGCCTTCATCCAGGTCATCGGCCCGGATCCCCTGCCTGGACACGAGCCACGCCACGCTTCTCTCCCCATCCGGCTCCGGCATGATCGCCAGCGCGTCCGCGATCGCCAGGAATGGATCGATCACCGTGATACCGAGATAGTGTCTGAGATCTTCCGGGGCAGTGGCCCTTTCGCGGAATTCCAGACCCACCTGCCGCGCGCGGTCATGGGGAACCTCGAGAGTGATGGGCGCGGCTCGGTTGATGGGCACGCGCGCCAGGTCCTGATACCCGGCAATCCCCCACAGCGCCACAGCGCTTGGGCCGACAATCACGCCATCCGGCCAAGTCAATGAGGCCGCCATGCAACGCTGCAGCAGCGTCGGCTCTTGGCCCGCGGCCATCCAACCGCGACCGGCCACCCGTTGCCAGATCCCGCGCTCGCGGCGCACTCGAACCTGTTTGCGGGAAAGTCCAGCGGCTTCGGCTTGCTTGAGAGTGAAGACGCCCACTTGTCGGCTAGCGACCGGTGGAACCGCAGGATCGATACTCATGGTGCGCCAACGGCCGAACGCCCGGCCGCTATTCCCCCGCCCCAGACATTCATCCCGAGGTTTGAGCCCCGTGATCGCCGAGGAGTCCCGGTATTCGCGGCTTCGCCGCTACGACCGTTTCCTTGGCCTCGGAACAAGACGCCAGCGTCTTGTCCTCTCGGCCCGCGTCACGGTGGGGCTCCGCAGGCAATCACGCCGGGGCCGACGGAGGGAGGTAGCCGGTCAGGCCTCATCACCCCAGCGTTCATCCCGAGGTTTGAGCCCTCAAATCGTCGAATCCAGGGCTCAAACCTCGGGATCAACGCCAAGGGACCGCGCACGATGCCGGGCCTCACCTCGAGCGGTCAAGTCCGGCAAGACACGTGGGCGGGAACAGTCAGAGGGCGGAGCCCACGATGGCGCGCAGGTTCGCCAGGTACGCCGCGAAAGCGGTCCGGCCGCCGGGCGTGAGAGACAGGTAGGTGGCCGGGCGGCGGCCCTCGAAGGTCTTCACGACCTGGACATAGCCGGCGGCCTCCAGCTTGGCGCTGTGGGTGGAGAGGTTTCCGGCCGTCATGGCGAGAGCCTTGGCCAGGCGTGGGAAGGACAGGGAGTCGCCTGGTTGGAGTTCGGCCAGCGCGGTCATGATGCGCAACCGCGAAGCCGCGTGGATCACGGGATCCAGCTCTGGCGCGGCGGCGGCCTCCGCGGCCGCCGGGCGTGAGGCGACACACCCCGCGTCTCGAAGCCCCGGACTCCCAGGCCCCGTGGCCTTGGACCTTGCGCTCTCACGCGCCGCCGCCTCGGGCCCAGCACCCTTGGCTCTCCCCGAACCATCCCGGTTCCCACCACGCCGGCCGTGCGGCCCGGTCTGGCGTGCGACGACATCGGGCGCTTGACGTGCCGGACTGGGCCGCGCAGCGTTACTGCGCGCAGCCATCACGCCGCCACGGTTCCGGCCAGGCCGGCGGCGGGCCGCGCGGCCCGCCGTGACAGGACGGCCGTGACCAGACCGGCGGCCACCATGCCGCCGCCGCCCGCGATCGCCGTCACCCAGCGGCCGGCGTGAAAGTCCGTGAGCGCGGCAGCTGCGGCCGTCAGCGCTATCCACGCCCCCACACCAAACAGCGAGCCGACACCCAACATCGCGCCGCCAGCCATGAACAGGGTGCCGATGACGAGGCCGTAGACCACGTAGAACAGCTGGGTGATCTGGTAACCGGGGACGCCGGTGCCGAAACTGGCCGCGATGGCGGACAGGGCCAGGCCGGTCCCGGCAACCGCCACGAACCAGGTCAGCCCCGACAAGACGTAACCCCGCCGGTTCCGGCCGCGCTGGCCCGAGGCCCGCCGACTCGTGTGCGCCAGGGTCGCCGCGGTGGCGGCCACGAGGCAGGTGACATAGCAGATCCAGCTCCATGGAGCCGCGTCGCGCCTGGGCCCAGCCGTAGCACCGAGTAGCCCGTAGCCGATCAGCCAGGCTGCTCCCCACACCAGCCACAGATATGCGCTGGAGGGGTAGATGGCGCGCCTGGTGGCCGCGCGCTGGTCGGCGACCAACCGCGCCGCTTCCTCCGGGACGAGCGTGGCCCCGAGGATGGGGGTGGAGCTGGGCACGGTTCCGATACCCACCGTGGGATCACTGCCGGACGCTGGTCCGCGCTGCGCTTGTGGGTTCATTTCAACCACTTTCAGTTGCAGTGCAAAGTACTTTGCACTGCAAACTTTAGCGATTGTCAGCACACAAAACAAGTCGTTCCGCCGTCGCGTTTCATCGCCTCAGGGTTGATCCCGAGGTTTGAGCCCTCAAATCACGAAATCCAGGGCTCAAACCTCGGGATGAACCTCAAAACGCGTAGCAGAAGCGCTCG
>JAISIU010000005.1 GCA_031261885.1 Bifidobacteriaceae bacterium | reverse complement strand
GCGGACCAACGCAGTTTCGCCCCACCCAGGGAGAAGCTATGCAGAAACAGCGGATCGCAACATTGGCCGCCCTCGTGGCCGCCGCGGCGATGAGCCTCGGCGGGCTCGTGGGCTGCGGGGCGCCCAAGGCCAACGACGCCGGTGACTCCGGCAGCGGCGCGGCCTCCTCCACCCTCCAGATCGGGTGGAACCAGCCGCTCTTCTCCGTGAACCAGTTCAGCTCGAACGGCCACGCGACGGCCAACGGCAACGTCACATACCTGACCAGGGCCAAGTGGGCCTACTACGACGGCAACCTCAAGTACGTCGACAACACGAAGTTCGGCACGATGAAGCTCGACTCGGAGCAGCCGCTGACCGTCACACAGACCATCGCGAAGGACGCGACGTGGTCCGACGGCGTGCCCGTGACGGCCGCCGACGAGCTGCTCGACTGGGCGGCCCGTTCCGGCGCGCTCAACACCGTGAAGTCCGACGACGTGGAGCGCAACGACGAGGGCGACGCCGAGGTCGCCTCCGACCAGGTGTTCTTCGACGCCGGCGACCCGCAGGTGGCGCTCATCAAGGACACGCCGACCATGTCGCAGGACTCGAAGTCGATCACGTTCGTCTACTCGCAGCCGACCAGCGACTGGATGTACAACTTCTACGAGATCGGTGTGCCGGCGCACGTGGTCGCGAAGGTCGCGCTCGGCATCGACGACCCGGACCAGGCCACCGCGGCGCTCGTCAAGGCCATCCAGGACGATGACAAGGCCCAGCTCGCGAAGATCGCGGCCGTGTGGAACACGGGCTTCGACTTCACGAGCATGCCCACCAACAAGGACCTCGTGGTCTCCTCCGGCCCGTACGTCATCAGCTCCTACGTCGAGGGCCAGTACCTGACGCTGACGAAGAACCCGAAGTACACGTGGGGCGAACCGGCCAGCGTGGACCAGCTGATCATCCGGTTCAACGAGGACCCGATGGCGAGCGTCCAAGCGCTGAAGAACGGCGAGATGGACATCATCCAGCCGCAGGTCACACCCGACGTCAAGTCCGCGCTCACGGCCGCGCCCGGCATCGCGACGAAGGAAGCCTACGAGGGCACCTATGAGCACATCGACCTGACCTTCGCGAACAAGGGCCCGTTCGACCCGGCCTCTTACGGCGGCGACGCCCAGAAGGCGCTGACCGTCCGCGAGGCCTTCCTCAAGGCCCTGCCGCGCCAGGAGATCGTCGACAAGCTCATCAAGCCGTTGCAGAAGGATGCCACGACCCGCGACTCGTTCAACGTGGTCCCGGGCGCGCCCGGCTACGAGCAGACCGTCGAGGCGAACGGCTCGGCCGCCTTCGCGACGGCCGACCCGGCCGGCGCTCTCGCGCTGCTGAAACAGGCCGGGATCAAAACACCCGTCAAGGTGCGGCTGCTGTACGGCAAGTCGAACGCCCGCCGCGCCCAGGAGTACCAGCTGATCTATGAGGCCGAGAAGCCGGCCGGGTTCGACGTCGTCGACGTCGGCAACGACAACTGGGGTTCGATGCTCGGCACGTCCCGCAGCAAGTACGATGCCGCGTTGTTCGGCTGGCAGTCGACCTCGACGGCCGCCAGCGAGCCGGCCGCGAACTACATGACGGGCGGACAGAACAACTTCTCCGCCTACAAGAACCCGAATGTCGACCAGCTGTACGACCAGTTGCGCACCACGACCGATCCGGCCGCGCAGCAGCAGATCAACTCCGAGGTCGAGAAGGATCTGTTCGCCGACGGCTACGGTGTGCCGTTGTACCAATTCCCGGGCATCCTCGCGTGGAACTCGGCGAAGGTGAGGGGCGTCTCGACGATCACGCTGTCGCCGACCCTGTTCTGGAACTATTGGCAGTGGAAGGTGGTGTGAGGCGGCCCTAGCCCCGCACCGCCGCCCAGCTCATGGGCTCTTACGTTCTGCGCCGCATCGCCGTCGGCCTGATCGTGCTGCTGGGCGCGACCTTCATCGTTTACCAGATGGTCGCGTTCGCGGCTGATCCGCTGGAGTTCCTGCGCACCTCGACCGCGCCGAACAAGGCGCAGCAGATCGCGCACGTCACCGAGGTCCTCGACCTGGGGACGCCGGCCGTGCTGCGCTACTTCAAGTGGCTCGGCGGGATCGCCGGGTACCTGTGGGGCCATGGCACGCTCGGCATCTCGGTCGCCACGAACCAGCCGGTCACGCACATCCTGGCGGGGGCCGTGCCGACCACGGTCAAGCTCGTGTTCGGTTCCGTCATTCTCGCGATCCTGCTGGGCGTCGCGGTCGGGATCGTCACGGCGTTGCGCCAGTACTCGGCCTTCGACTACGTCACGACGTTCTTCACGTTCCTGTTCTATTCGCTGCCGGCCTTCTGGGTCGCGGTCCTGCTCAAGGAGTTCGGCGCGATCAAGTTCAACGATTTCCTGGCGCGTCCGCACATTCCGCCGGGCGTCGTGGTGGGTGTCGCGGTCGTGGCCGCCCTCATCGCCGTCATGGTGGCGGGTGGACGATGGCGGAACCGCGCCCTCGCGGGGGGCGTGGCCGGTGTCGCGGTCGGCTTGGTCGGGTGGTACGTGGCCGCCTCGGGCTGGTTGTCGCACCCGGGGCTCGGCATCGTCGGGATCGGCCTGACCGGGGTCGGCGTGGCCGTCGCCGTCGTGGCCGTGACCGTGGGCCTGGGCAACCGGCGCGTGTTGGTGACGGCGCTCGCGGTGGCCGTGCTCGGCATCGTGGGCTACGTGCCGCTGCAGTACGTCTTCGTCCACGCGAGTGGCCTCGTGATCGTGCTGCTGGCCGTGGTCGCGGTGGGGTGCGGCATCGGGCTCGGCGCCCTGCTCGGCGGGCGGGACCGGCGGGCGGCCGCCCGGACCGGTGCGATCGTCGCGCTCGTCATCGGCGCGTTGACGTTCGCGGACCGGGTGCTCCAGGCCTGGCCGGCCTACTTGTCCTCGCCGCGCGTGGCGGGCCGCCCGATCGCGACGATCGGCGCCGTCACGCCGGGCCTCGGCGGCAGTTTCTGGTTCCACACGATGGACGTGGCGACGCACCTGCTGTTGCCGACCATCTCGCTGGTTCTGATCAGTTTCGCCTCCTACACCAGGTACACGCGCAGCTCGATGCTCGAGGTGATGAACCAGGACTACATCCGCACGGCCCGCGCCAAGGGCCTCTCGGAGCGGACCGTCGTCATGCGGCACGCCTTCCGCAACGCGCTGATCCCGCTGGCCACGGTCGTGCCGATCGACCTGGCGGCCGTATTCGGCGGCGCGATCATCACCGAGCGTGTGTTCTCGTGGCAGGGGATGGGCACGATGTTCCTCCAGGCGCTCAAGGCCGGCGACCCGAACACGGTGCTCGGCTACTTCCTCGTCACGGCCGTGTTGGCGATCGGGGCGTCCATCGTGGCCGACGTCTTCTACGCCTGGCTCGATCCGAGAATTCGGGTGGCGGTATGAGCGATATCCAGTCCAAGGAGACCGAGGGCCTGTCCCAGGGCCAGATCGTTCGGCGGCGCTTCCTCAGGCATCGCGGCGCGATGGCGTCGCTGGCCGTCCTCATCCTCGTCGTGCTGCTCGCGGCCACGTCGATCGGTTGGGGGCCGATTCCGGGCTGGTGGAAGTGGGGTTACACCGAGACGCACCCGGTGGCGCGGCCCGGCGGCGCGCCCACGCTTCAGATCTCGTTGTCCGGCGGCCCGCATATCCGCATCGGCGATTTCCCGTTCGGCCAGGATGTGCTCGGCCACGACATGTTCGCGATGACGATGCGCGGCGTCCAGCAGTCGCTCACGGTCATGGTCGTGATCGGCGTGGTCGCGACGTTGATCGGCATCGTGGTCGGCGCGACTGCGGGCTACTTCCGGGGCAAGGTCGACACGGTGCTCATGCGGTTCACCGACATGGTGATCGCGATCCCCGTCATGGTGATCGGCGCCGTGCTCGGCAAGGGCGTCTCGGGCGCCGCCTGGTTCTCCGGGGCGGCCGCCGTCGTGCTCGGACTCGCGTTGGCCTGCGTCCAGTGGATGGCCATGGGCCGGCTCGTGCGTGCCGAGTTCCTCTCGCTCAGGGAGCGCGAGTTCGTCGACGCCGCGCGCGTGGCCGGGGCCGCGCCGTTCCGGATCATCGCCAGGCACATTCTGCCGAACGCCGTCGGCGTCATCATCGTGAACACGACGCTGCTCATGAGCTCCGCGATCCTGCTGGAGACCGCGCTGTCCTACCTCGGTTTCGGCATCCACTACCCGGACATCTCGCTCGGCAACCTGATCTCGGAGTATCAGGCCGCGTTCACGGAGCGGCCGTGGTTGTTCTGGTGGCCGGGCCTGTTCATCGTCGTGATCGCGCTGACCGTGAACTTCATCGGCGACGGCCTGCGCGACGCCTTCGACCCGAGGCAGCGCCGCATTCCGTCCAAGCGTCGCCTCGCCAAGGCCGCGCCCGTGGCGCCGGCCGTGGCCAGTGAATTACAACAATGTGTTTCACGTGAAACAAACCCCAGGTCAGGCGACCTTTCCCGCCCGGCCGGCGGAACGACATCGTCCACCAAGGAACCGGCCGAACCCGGCGGCCCGGACGTCGTCCTCAACGTGGCCGACCTGTCCGTCGACTTCTACGTCGAGGGCGAGTGGTACCCGGCCGCCCGCGACGTCTCCTACCAGGTCCGGCGCGGCGAGGTGCTCGCCATCGTCGGCGAATCCGGCTCCGGCAAGACCCAGTCCTCGATGGCACTGCTCGGGCTGCTGCCACCCAACGGCCGGGCGCGCGGCTCCGCCAAACTGGGCGGCCTGGAGCTGGTCGGGCTCCAGGGCCGCGACCTGCACCGCGTGCGCGGCGACCGCATCGCCGTGATCTTCCAGGAGCCGATGACCGCGCTTAACCCCGTCTACACGATCGGCTTCCAGATCTCGGAGACGCTGCGCGCCCATGAGCCGATCGGGCCGAAGGCCGCCCACCGGCGCGCGCTCGAGCTGCTGAGGCTCGTCGACATGCCGGATCCCGAACGGCGGCTCGACGCCTACCCGCACCAGCTGTCCGGCGGGCAGCGGCAACGCGCGATGATCGCGCAAGCGCTCGCGCTCGACCCGGAACTGCTGATCGCCGACGAGCCGACCACCGCGCTCGACGTCACGGTCCAGGCCGAGATCCTCGACCTGCTGCGCGACCTCAAGACCCGGATCAACGCCGGGATCGTGCTGATCACGCACGACATGGGCGTGGTCGCGGACCTGGCTGACCGCATCTGCGTCATGAAGGATGGCCGCCTCGTGGAGCGCGGCACGGCGGAGGACATCTTCTACCGGCCGCAGCACCCGTACACCAGGGCGCTGCTCGACGCCGTACCGAAGCTGACCGCGCTGTCGTCCGAGCCGTCCGTCCGGAAGCACGGTCCGGTCGCCAAAGTGCACGATGCCGGTCGGTCGCCTTCCGTTGGAAAGCGGACAACGCACGATGCCGGTGCGGTACCGGCGCTCGCGACCGAGGGCCTCTCGATCGAGTACCCGAAGCGGGGGCGGGCGCCGGCCTTCCGGGCCGTCGAGGACTTCACGCTTCGGATCGCGCCCGGCGAGGTGGTCGGGCTCGTCGGTGAGTCCGGCTCCGGGAAGACGACCGTGGGCCGGGCCGCCGTCGGGCTGCTGCCCGTGGCCGCGGGGTCGCTGAAGGTCGGTGGCGTCGAACTGGCCGGGGCCGGGGCCAAGGAGCTGCGGCGGGCCCGGACCGGTGTCTCGATCGTGTTCCAGGACCCGGGGTCCTCGCTGAACCCGAGGTGGCCCATCGGCCAATCGATTGGCGAACCGCTGGTGCTCCACGACATCGCGCGCGGCAAGGCGCTGAGCCTCCGCGTCGAGGAACTGCTCGACCAGGTCCAGCTGCCGGCCTCTCTGCGCAACCGCTACCCGCACGAGCTGTCCGGCGGGCAGCGGCAGCGCGTCGGCATCGCGCGCGCGTTGGCCCTCCGGCCGAGCCTGCTGATCGCGGACGAACCGACTTCCGCGCTCGACGTGTCCGTCCAGGCCACGGTCTTGGAACTGTTCGCGGAGCTGCAGCGCGAGGTGGGGTTCGCCTGCCTGTTCATCACGCATGACCTGGCCGTCGTCGAGCTCGTGGCCGGCCGCGT
>JAISIU010000340.1 GCA_031261885.1 Bifidobacteriaceae bacterium | reverse complement strand
TGGCCTTGGCGGAGGCTTTGGTCGCTGCGGGGCGCTTGGCGCTCGACGCTTTCGCCGCGGGCGACTTGGCCGCCGCCTGCTTCGGCGCGGCGGCCTTCCCGGCCGTCTTGGCCGTCTTGGGCTTGGCTGAGGAGGCCGCTGCCTTGGACGACGAGGCGCTGGCCTTCGCGGGCGCCGCTGGCGCCTTCTTCGCGGCGGCGGCCTTCCCGCTCTCCGCCTTCGCTGGCTTCGCGGCCTTCGGGGCCGCGGCCGACGGCTTCGAGGCCGCCCCCTTGAACGCGGTGTTCGCCTTGGTCTTTGCCGGGCCCGCCGAGCTCTTCGCCGCCTTGGACGCGGCCGCCGATCCGGCCAGCTTCGAGGCCGACGCCTTCGTGTCCGCCTTGGCCGTTTTCGCCGTGGCCTTCACGCCTTTGGCGGCGCTTGTCTTGGCCTTGCCTCCGCCGGTCGGCTTCGCGGCGGTCTTCGCGGGGGGTGTCTTGGCCCGCGCCGTCTTCTCTTCTGGAGGGGCCGCCTTGCTGGACGGACTCTTCGTGGTGGAGCTCTTCTGACTGCTCGCTTTCGTCTTGGGTGCCGAGGTTGACTTCGCCTTTGAGGCTGCGGTCTTGGCCTGTGCCACTCGAGCCTTCCCTCCTCAGGTCTCTTGGGACGTAGACGCTCCCCGCACGTGTTTGGGGGTAGTTCGCGCGGTGGTCGTAACTTCCCAATAATAGACGCCAAAGCCGCTCGGCGCAGCTCAGGCCCGCCGCCTGGTCAAGAATTTCGCCCAACGCGCATCATTCGACCCCCGTGAGCACGCGCTCCGCGCGACCGGGGAGCCACGGGGTGATCCGCTGATCAATCATCGTCAGCACGAGTTCGGCCAGCGGCGGCGCGTCCGGGTGTTCCAGGGCGCGGGCGCCCCATTCGGCCGCCCGCAGCCCGTCGCCACTCCACCAGGCCAGCCACGCCGCCACGGCCAGCGGGCAACCGCGCCGTTTCTCCGACGCGAGGGCCGCCGCGCTGGTCAGCACGCGCAGGCCGGCGGCGGCCGCCTCGGGTCCCACGACGACTCCGAGCCGGGGGTCGATCGGCCAACCGTCGGGCACGGCCTCCCCCACCGGTCCCGGGCCGGCGGCCGCCGTGTCCTCACCGGGTCCTCCCGGCGCGGTCGCCAGGTGGGCGGCCACGGCCGCCAGCGCCTCGGGTTCGAGCATTGCCATGAGCACCCCGTCGCGACCGATCGGGTCGTGCAACAGCGCCGCCAGCCGCCCGAGCTGCCGCGGGAAGGTCTCGATGAGCGCGGTCTCGTCCCAGGCCGGCTCGGCCGCCCGCGACAACAGCATGAGGAATTCGTCGAGCAGGGGGCGCTGCCATTCCGCCCACAGCGCCGGTCCGGGTATGGCGACACGGCTGTCCCAGGCGCGCGTGGCCGCCCGCCGTGCGGACCGCGTCTCGGCCGGACCGGCAGCCGGCAGGCGCACGAGCTCCTCCCGGCTGTCCAGCGGGGCCACGCCGGCCGCCGTGAACGCCGCCGCCGCGTTGGTCTCCCGCAGCTCCTCGACGGGCCTCGGGTCCGCCAGCGGCATGCCGTCGTCCGGGTCCAGCGGCTCGTAGTAGGTCTCGGTCACGTTCCAGCATTCGACGTGGTCGAACAGCGCCGCCAACGCCGCCAGGATCGCCTGCAGGCCCGCGTCCTCCGCCGGCGCCGGGTCGGCCGGTCCCGGGTACCTGACCGCGATGACGTACGCCGCGGCGTCGTCCGCCATGAGGCCGGCCAGGTCGCCGGCGACGGCCCGGCCGTACGGCCCGCGCAGCGTGGCCAGTTCCTCGCGCACCGTCAGCCCGAGGCGGCCGCGGCCCGGCCTGACGGACAGCAGCACGATGCTGTGAGAGGGGTGGAAGCCGAGTTGGTAGGGCACGGCCGAGAGCAGTTCGGCGGCGCCGTGGATCGAGATCGTCGTGGTGTCCATGCGTCGATCCTCACCGAGGAATCGACCCGGCCCGGACCGTTCGAACGCGGGACTGTGGATCGCGCCCCACCCGCCGCCGCGATCCTGTGGACGGCTGCCGCCCGGCCGTCCCCGCCGGCATCCCGCCTGTGGAAAACCCGGCCCACCGCCGTCCGGGCCCGCGCGCGTCGCCCTCGTCGCTGGCATCGTCCCCCGCCCGAACGCAAGCCGTCCCCGTACGCCGACAGTCGCAGCGCACGGGGACGGCTCATCCGTTCTCTAGTTCCGCTATTTCTTCGTGATCTTCACGGTCTTCGTCGCGGACGCGATGCCGGCGACCTCGGCCATGCGCACGCCGCACTGATTCTCGGCCGGGCTCAACGTGTACCGCTTCTGGTGGAACCGCGCGATGACGTTAACCTTCTTCGTCTTCACGGACCGCGGCGCCTTCAGCTTCAGCACGCCTTTCTTCGACTTGTTCAGCGTGTACGTCTTCGAGACCGAGCCCCACTTGACCGTGACCTTTCCCTTCGGGACCCGGTACTCGGGGAACAGCGGCACCTGCCCGGGCACGGTTTTGACCGTCACCTTGATGTACCGCTTCGACAGGTCCTTGATCCGCACCTTCATCCCCGCGAGGTATGTCTGGCACGTGAAGATCGGGCCCACGGCCGCCGCCGTCGGGGCGGCGGGAGCCGGTGTCTTAACGGGCGCGTTCGCGGTCGGCGTGGTCGTGGCGGGGGTCGTGACGGCCGGCGCCGAGCTGCTCGGCCCACCCGATCCGCTCATCGACGGGACGGGCAGGCTCGCCGAGGCGCTCATCGAGGGCAGGGCCGGTGAGGACGCGGCCGTGGAGGCCGGCACGCTCGCCGGCGTCGACGGCGCGACGCTGGCCGCGGGCGAGCTGGCCTGCGGCATCGACGCGGACGGGTCGGGCTGGTAGCCGCCGCCGCTCGGCCCGTCCGCGGCCGTGGTCGGCGCCGGGCCCAGCGACGTGGTCACGCCGCCGTCGGGGCCACGGCCATCGGCGTTCGCGGCCACGCCCGCCAGCGCGAGGCCGGCCGTCGCCAGCCCGATCGCGACGGCGGCCGCCGCGCCACGCGCGAGGCAACGTTCCAGGGGTTGGGAAAACTTCATGACGAGGCCTCTCCTTCTCCGGCGATTGGGGGTCTTCTCCCG
>JAISIU010000280.1 GCA_031261885.1 Bifidobacteriaceae bacterium | reverse complement strand
GCCGTCGTCCTCGACGTGTCCCAGCGCGTTGTCCGCAAGTGACCACACGCTTCAGGCCGCTGGCCCACCGGGCCGGCTGATCTGAGCCAACGGGAGCGCGGCTCCCGCCGAAAGGCGGGGGCCGCGCTCTTTCAGTTTGCGACGTGGGGCGGTGCTTGGGGGACAATGGAGAGGTGAGCAATCCCTACGCGCCGCCGGACCCGGACAGGCCGCTGCCCGTGCGCCCCCCGAATCAGCCGGCCGTGCCTTCAGGGAACGGCTCTTCCCTGCCTCTGCCGCCGCCCCCGCCGCCGGAACAGGGTTCCGCCGTGCCGCCGGTCCCGGCTCCTCCCGTGTCGGCGGTCGCGCCGGCCGCTCCGGCATCGGACAAGCCGAAGCCGCCGCCCGCCTTCGGGGTTCGGCTCGCGCCCGGCGTGCCCAAACCCGTGCCCGGCCCCGACGGTGTGCTGCGGGTGCCGAAACCCACGGCCAAGAACGCGCTGTCCCAAAAGCTCGAGCCGCGCCGCTTCGGCAAGCGCCGCGCCACGGCCACCGGCCCGGTGGCCCCACCCGCGAAGGCCACCAGGACCAGCGCCCACCAGACCGCGCCCGCCCCGGGCCGCTCCGCCGGCGGCGCGCCGGCGGCCGAACCGGGCGGCAAGCGGCTGTCCGCCACGGCCCAGGCCCGGGCCAACTTCGAAAAGCTGAGCCCGGAGCAGCGCAAGGACTGGACCGCCGTCGCGAAACGGGCCATGGGCTTCACCGGACTCGTCTTCGCCGGGCTGATCGTCACGATGCTGCCGCTGCCATGGCCGGCCCTGGCCTTCGCGCTGCTGATCTGGGCGCTGATCCTCGGCGCCCGCACGATGCCGCGGGCCCGCAAACTGCCCGAGGGCCGCCGCACCGTCAACTCGCTGATCATCGGCATGGCCGTGGCCGTGCTGCTGCTCGGCTACACCGGCCTTATGGCCGTCCAATGGCCCGCGCAATGGGAGCTGCAACGCTGCCAGTCCACGGCCCTGACCCAGGCCGGCCAGGACAAGTGCACGGCCCAGTACAACCAGCACACCGTGGACCTGCTGAACAAGCTGCAGAAGTCCGCCGCCCACTGACCGCCCACGAGCCACCCATTGAGCGTGGCACGGCCCGCCGCCGGAGCCAAGGGCGCGCCCCGCCGCCCTCGCGGGAAGTAGGGTTGAGGCCGTGACTCCATCCGCACCAACACCCGCCACGTCCGCCCAGTCCGCCATCGACCGCCCCTTCACCATCGTCCTGCTCGCCTCCGGCACCGGCACGCTGGCCAAGGCGATTATCGAGGCCGTCCAGGACGGCCGGCTGCGGGTCCGAATCGCCGCACTCGGCACGGACCGCGACGCCCCGGCGCTGGACGTCGCGAAGGCCGCCGGCATCGCCACGTTCACGGTCAAGCCCAGCGACTTCCCCGACCGCGACGCCTGGGACCGGGGTCTGCTCAAGGCCGTCGAGGCCTTCGAACCCGACCTCGTCGCCTCCGTCGGGTTCATGCGCGTGTTCGGCCCCGCCTTCCTGTCCCGGTTCGAGGGCCTCACGATCAACTCGCATCCCGCGCTGCTGCCGAAGTTCCCGGGCGCCCACGCCGTCCGCGACGCGCTGGCCGCCGGCGTCACCGAGACGGGCTGTTCCATCCACTTCGTCGACTCCGGCGTCGACACCGGCCCCGTCATCGCCCAACGCCGCGTCCCGGTCGAACCGGGCGACGACGAGGCGACGCTCCACGAGCGCATCAAGGTCCAGGAACGCGACATGGCCGTCCAGGTGATCGGCCGCTGCGCCAGCGGGAAAATCCTGCTCCACCCCCACCGCTGAGCCGTCGGCGCGCGGCCGGCACGGCGTTAGAATTGTGGCCTGGCCGCGACTGGCGCGGGTGGAGCACCACCGTGAAGCGGCCACTGAACTTCCTCTCGGCGTCGCCCGCCTGGGCGCCGGTTCCAGCAATCACGCATCCACATGGAATATGGAAGGGACTGAAGACTTCCCAATGCCCTCGTCTCAGAGCTCCGCCGCCAAGGCGGCCCAGCAAAAGCCCGTGCGCCGGGCGCTCATCTCCGTTTACGACAAGACCGGCCTGCCGGAGTTGGCCCAGGCGCTCAACGCCGCCGGTGTCGCGATCGTCTCGACCGGGTCCACGGCCAAGGTCATCGAGAGCGCGGGCGTGCCCGTCACACCCGTCGACCAGGTGACCGGCTTCCCCGAGTGCCTCGACGGCCGCGTCAAGACCCTCCACCCCAAGATCCACGCCGGGCTGCTCGCCGACCTCCGCAAGCCGGAGCACGCCCAGCAGCTCAAGGACCTCGGTGTCGAGCCGTTCGAGCTCGTCGTCTGCAACCTCTACCCGTTCGCCCAGACCGTCGCCTCGGGCGCCTCGGTTGACGAGTGCGTCGAGCAGATCGACATCGGCGGCCCGTCCATGGTCCGGGCCGCCGCCAAGAACCACCCGTCCGTCGCCGTCGTCGTCTCCCCGGCGCGCTACGGTTGGGTGGCCCAGCGTGTGGCCCAGGGTGGCTTCACGCTCGAGGAGCGCAAGGAGCTGGCGCGCGACGCCTTCATCCACACGGCTGACTACGACGTCGCGGTCGCCACGTGGATGACGAGCACGCTGGCCCCCGAGCAGGTCACCGACCCGGCCACTGGCCAACCGTGCGCCGCGCCGGTGCCGCTGTGGCGTGGCGGCACGTGGCGCCGCATCTCCGGCCTGCGCTACGGCGAGAACCCGCACCAGGGCGCCGGCGTCTACGCCGAGGTGTCCGGCGGGTTCGGCCTGCCGGGCCTCGCGACGGCCCGCCAGCTCCACGGCAAGGCCATGAGCTACAACAACTACCAGGACGCGGACGCCGCGCGCCGCGCCTGCATGGACTTCAAGGAGCCGTGCGTCGCGGTCTGCAAGCACGCCAACCCATGCGGCATCGCCGTCGGCAAGGACATCGCCGAGGCCCACCGCAAGGCCCACGCCTGCGACTCAGTGTCCGCCTACGGCGGCGTCATCGCCGCCAACCGTCCCGTCACGCTCGAGATGGCCAAGCAGATCAAGCCGATCTTCACCGAGGTGGTCGTCGCCCCCGGGTATGAGCCCGAGGCCCTCGAACTGCTCATCACGAAGAAGAACCTGCGCATCCTCGAGCTCGACGTCTGCCCGCTCGACCCGGTGGAGCTCAGGCCCATCTCCGGCGGCGCCATCATGCAGCAGCGCGACCTCATCGACGCCCCCGGCGACGTCCCGGCCACGTGGAAGCTCGTCTCCGGCGAGGCGGCGGACGCCGCGACGCTGCGCGACCTCGAGTTCGCGTGGCGGGCCTGCCGGTCCGTGAAGTCGAACGCGATCCTGCTGGCCAAGGACGGCGCCTCCGTCGGCGTCGGCATGGGCCAGGTCAACCGCGTCGACTCCGCGATGCTCGCGGTCCAGCGCGCCGGCGAGGACCGGGCCAAGGGCTCCGTCGCCGCCTCCGACGCCTTCTTCCCATTCGCCGACGGCTTCGAGATCCTGGCCAAGGGCGGCGTCAAGGCCGTGGTCCAGCCCGGCGGCTCCATCCGCGACGGCGAGGTCATCGAGGCCGCCCAAAAGGCCGGCATCACCATGTACCTCACGGGCACAAGGCACTTCTTCCACTGAGCTGTTTGGTCGCGCCTTCTTAGGTGGTGGGAAGCCTTCGCTTCCCGCCACCGCACGGGCGGCGCGACGGGTGCGGCGCTAACACGGCGGCTAAGCCGCCGCACGCGCACCACGCATTCCTTGGCAGGCGGTCCAGAACCGCGGTTACCAGTCCACCGCACGGGCACGCGCACCACGCGTTCCTTGGTGGGTGGTTCAGAACCTGGGTCGGCCATCGCCGTTACCGTCTATCGCTGAGAGCGCCGGTCGTCTTCCTTTTGGAAGGCGGCCGGCGCTCTTGTTTTGGGGACGGTGGGAAGCGCACGATGTCGGCGCTGCAGTTTGGGCCTTTCGGCATGGGTGAAAACCGGGTAACGTGTCAGGTGATTCAGCTGTGAGCGAACATTCGCGTACGGTCGGATCGATATCCCATAGCCCAATCCCATCGCCGCCATCATCGCCACGGTCGAGCCGGCACCGCCGCCAGCGTTCCTGACCTCAGCCGTGGTCGATCCCCGGCGCGAGATCGAGCGATCCCACCAAACACCGCCATGGGACGGAACATCATCCCATCGGCGGAGCACCAAAGAAGGACACTTCCGCATGAGATCCTCATCCACCAAACGCCGGCTCGCCGGCACGATCGCCGCCTGCGCGGCCGCCGGCGCGATGGCGCTGGTCGGCACCGCGCCGCTGCTCGCATCGGCCGATCCCGGCTCGGGCCCGGTCGCCACCCAGTGGGCCTGGCTCAACACGAGCCTGGCTCCGCAGCAGCGCGCCGCGCTGCTCGTCTCCGAGCTGACCCTGCCCGAGAAGATCAAGCAGCTCGGCAACTCGACGCCCGCCGTCAAGCGCGGCGACGACACGATTCTTCCCGCCTACAGCTACTGGAACGAGGCCCTGCACGGCGTCGTCACCGGTGGCTCGACGATGTTCTCCTCGCCCACCGGCATCGGCTCCACGTGGAACCGGTCCCTGGTCAACGAGGTCGGCACCGTGATCGGCGACGAGGCCCGCGC
>JAISIU010000276.1 GCA_031261885.1 Bifidobacteriaceae bacterium | reverse complement strand
CCGTCGCGAGCATCATCGCCGCCCGCACCGACGATCCGGACGACGCGAACATGACGGGCGCGGCCCAGAACAACGCCGTCATGTTGTACCGGGCCTCGGGCAACAGCAGCCAGGATGCCACGCAGTTCGACATCGGCGCGGTCGCCAAGTCCGTCCGCGACGCGGCCGACCACGGCGCGAAGGTGATCCTCATCGAGACGGCCGACCAGTCCGGCAACGCGACGCTGAAGTCGGCGATTGACTACGCGTACAACTCGGGCGCCGTCATCGTCGCTCCCGCCGGGACCGCCGACCAACCCGGCAAGGACCCGGTCGCCTACCCGGCGGCCTTCTCCGACGTCATCTCGGTCGGGGCCGTCGATCGCGACGGGTCGGTTCCGGACTTCTCGACGTTCGCGAACGCGCCGGATATTGTCGCCCCCGGCTCCAACGTCGTCGCGATGACGCCGGGCATGAACGACGACTATTCGGTCATGTTCGGCACCGCCTACGCGGCGGCGTACGTGGCGGCGGCCGCCGCCCTCGTGATCCGCAGCCACCCGGGGCTCCGGCCCATGGACGTGGCCACGGTCCTCGAACAAACCGCCAACCACTTGAGCGGCAACACGAACGATGCCGTGTACGGCAACGGCGCCCTCGACGCCGGCGCGGCCGTCGAGGCCGTGACGTGCGGCAGCCTGCCGGGCGGGGCCACCGTCAACAGCGGCACGTGGCTGACCACCCCCGTGGCGAACCTGAACCTGACGGCCGGCACGCCGGTCGGCTTCCGCCTCGGCAGCGGCGGCGCGAGCAGCGTCAGCGTGGTGGCCGGTTCCTTCCCACCCGGCGTCACACTGAGCCGCGACGCGACCGGCTGGGTCGTCTCGGGCACGCCCACCTACTTCGGCGATGTGCCCGCCAAGACCTACACGGCCACGCTGCTCGCCCAGGGATCGGGCCAGCAACAGGTCACGATCACGATGACGGTCGGCCACGCTTCGGCCGCGCGCGTCGTGCCGTACACGGCCCTGACCTCGAACCGCATCGAGGCCCGCGCGGGCGTGGCCGCGACCGTCCGCGCCTACGACCAGTACGGCAACTCGTGGTCGCTGACCGGCGACCAGAACGCCTCGATCACGTACCCGTCGGGGCTGCCCAACTGCACGTTCAAGGCCGGCAAGGGCCACGCGAAGCGGGCCTGCGTCGTGACAGCCTCCTACCGCGTCTCCGACGCGCAAACGCTGACCGGCACGGTCAAGCTGACGGTCTACGACCGCACGCGCATGAAGGTGAAGATCACGGGGACCGTGAAGGCGCGCGGCCGACTCAGGGCCAAGGCCACGCCGAAGGGCTGGCCCGTCACCTACCGCTGGTACAAGGGGTCGCACGCGATCAAACACGCGACGAAGTCCTCCTACAAGCTGCCCAAGAAGGTCAAGAAGGGCACGAAGTACCGCGTCAAGATCACGCTGAGGTTCGGCGACGGCACCAAGAACACGAAGGCCTCCAAGTACGTGAAGGCCGCCAAGACGACCGTTAAGCATTAGGCGGTAACCTGGCCCGGTGGTTCGTGGGTTACACGCGCTCGCCCTGATCGTCGCGGGAGTGTTCGGCCTCGCGGGCTCGGCCGCGCCCGCTTGCGGGGCGCCGGTCGCGCGACACTCCACTGCTCCAGTTGCCGCGACGGCGGCCGCGCCAACAGCCACGTCAACGGCCACACCAGCCGCTTCCGCCGCGCCCGCGGAGTCCACGACCGGGCCGGCCCTGTCGCCCGATGATCCCGGCGTCGAGCCCGATCGTGTCGTCGCGGTCGCCAAGGACGGCGTGGCGTCCGTGGCGGTCGCGGCCGCGCTGCTCGGGGCCAGGCGGGCCGTCAGGCCCGCGCGCGTCACCGTGGTTAGGCGCGATGTCGGTGACGACATCACGGAACTGGCGGTGGCGGCATCGGCCGCTTCGCGTCTCATCCGGACGTTGGTCCGGTCCGGCCGCTTCGCGGCCGTCGACTACGGCGCGAGCGGCGTCAGCGCGGGTTTCACGGCCGCGCCGAACGACCCGGGCTACCAGCTCGACGGGCAGTGGGGCCTCCAGGGCGGTTGGGGCGCGCATTTCAACGACGCGTGGCCACTCGTGGAGGGCGCGGCGAGCGCCGCGCCCGTCGCGGTCATCGACACGGGTTTCACGGCCCGGTTCGAGGACGCGCCGCGGCACGTCGTGTACAAGCGCAACATGTTCACGGGTACGAGGCACGTGGCCCAGCAGGGGGGCGAGGACCACGGTGACGCCGTGGTCGGGGTGATCGCGGCCCGCACCGACAACGCGGCCGGGATCGCGGGGGCCACGTGGGACGGCGCGGTCATGGAATACCGGATCCAGCGGAAGGGCTCGCCGGCCGGGGCCGTGGACCTCGCGGCCGGCACGCTCGCGATCGCGGACGCCGTCCAGCACGGCGCCAAGGTCATCAACCTGTCGTGGGGCACCACGACCCCGCCAAGCTACCTGCGCGTCGAGTGCGACCGCGCGCGCGGCGCCGGCGTCCTCGTCGTGGCCGCGGCCGGCAACGACGGACGGCACGGCAAGAAGTTCTACCCGGCGGCCTTCCGGTCCGTGCTGTCGGTCGGGGCGCTGACCGCGACGGGGCGGCTCGCGAGCTTCTCGAACGCCGGCGCGGACATGGTCGCGCCAGGCTCCTGGGTCACGATCATGACGCCGGCCGGCCGGGGCGCCAATTACACGGTGGGCGACGGCACCTCGTTCGCGGCGCCGCTCGTCGCGGCCGCCGCCTCCCTCATGTTGCGGGCACGTCCCGACCTCTCGCCGGCCGAGGTGGAGCACCTGCTGAAGGCCACGGCCCGCGACGTCACGCATTACGGGCGGGGCACGGACAAGGAGACGGGCCACGGCGCCCTGCGGGCCGACCTAGCCCTCGAGGCCGCCCTGGCGGCGCCGCCGACCACGTGGATCACGGCCCCCGCCCACCACGACACGGCCCGCGTCGGCCACACGTACGCGATCCGGCTCGGCACGGGGGACACCTCGCGCGTCACATGTGCCGAGGGTCGCTTGCCGAAGGGCGTCAGGATCGGACTGTCGGCCCACGGCTTCTACATCAAGGGGAAACCCAAGCGGGCCGGTGTCTACCGGTGCGTGCTGAGGGCCCAGGCGGCCGTCGCGGTTCCGGGCGTCAAGGGGGCGGCCCGGTTCGCGCTGCGTATCAAGGTGCTCGCGGCGTCGAAGAAGACCGGGCGGAAGGCCGCGCGCACGGGCTGACCGCCGTGGGCTTGGCAGCGCGCTGGGCTCGGTGTATTGTCATCTCCGGACATTTTCGCAATGCCAATGTTGCGTATTGATGCGGCGTTGGTCTGAACCCCGGGGGAGGCGCACGTGGCGCAGCGAGTCGCACAACGGCGCGACCGTGACGCACGGCGTGCCGGCACCGGCACGCGCGGACAGATCCTCTCGCTCATCGTCTCCGACGGCCCGATCTCGGCCCAGGACATCGCCGCCCGCCTCGACCTCGCGGCCGCCGGCATTCGGCGGCACCTCTCCGGCCTGCTCCAGGAGGGGCTCATCGAGGCCTACCAGCTGCCCGGCGCGGAGCGCGGCCGGGGGAGGCCCGCACGGCACTTCGTCGCCGCGCGCGAGGCCCAGGGCCGCATCGGCCAGACCGCCGGCGGGATCGCGGTCGAGGCCATCGAGTACGTCGCCGAACTCGGCGGCCCGGCCGCCGTCCGAGAGTTCGCGGACCGCCGGGCGGACGGCATCGAGCAGCGCTACCAGGCGCAGGTCTCGCGCGGCGGTCCCGACGCCGCCCGCCGCGCCCGGGCCCTCGTCGAGGCCATGGCGCGCGACGGCTACGCCGCGACGCTCAGGCCCGGGCCCGGCGGCACCACGCTCCAGATCTGCCAGGGCCACTGCCCCATCCATGAGGTGGCCGCCCGCTTCCCGGAGCTGTGCGAGGCCGAGACGGCCGCCATCTCCCGCCTGCTGGGCCGCCACGTGCTGCGCCTGGCCACACTCGCCGACGGCGAGCACGTCTGCACCACGTGCGTCCCATTGGCCCTCGCCGCCGGCGCGGGCACCACGGGGGACGCCTCTGAAGGAGAACGATGACCGCACCATCCACCGCCCCACCAGCCCCGGCCCCGGGCGCCTCGCAACGCGAGACGCTCGACGAGCTCGGCCACTACGCCTACGGCTGGCACGACCCGGACCGGGCCGGCGCCGGCGCCAAACGCGGCCTCGACGAGGCCACGGTCCGCGAGATTTCCCGCATCAAGGGAGAACCGGACTGGATGTTGGAGCGCCGGCTCGACGGCCTGCGCCACTTCCAGCAGGCGGTGCTGCCGAAGTGGGGCCCGGACCTCTCGGACATCGACTTCGACAACATCAAGTACTACGTCAGGCCCACGGACCGCCCGGCCACGAGCTGGGACGCGCTGCCGGAGGACATCAAGAAGACGTACGACAGGTTGGGCATCCCCGAGGCCGAGAAGCAGCGGCTCGTCGCGGGCGTGGCCGCGCAGTACGAATCCGAGGTGGTGTACCACCAGATCCGCGAGGACCTCGAACGCCAGGGCGTCGAGTTCCTCGACACGGACACCGCGCTCAAGGTGCACCCGGACCTCTTCCAGAAGTACTTCGGCACGCTCGTGCCGGCCTCGGACAACAAGTTCGCGGCCCTGAACACCGCGGTCTGGTCCGGCGGCTCGTTCGTCTACGTCCCCAAGGGCGTCCACGTGCAGATCCCGCTGCAGGCCTACTTCCGGATCAACACGGAGAACATGGGCCAGTTCGAGCGCACGCTGATCATCGCGGACGAGGGCTCGTTCGTGCACTACGTCGAGGGCTGCACGGCCCCGATCTACCAGACGGACTCGCTGCACGCGGCCGTCGTCGAGATCTTCGTGCTCGAGGGCGCGCGCGTGCGCTACACCACGATCCAGAACTGGTCCGGCAACGTCTACAACCTCGTGACGAAGCGCACCCGGGTCGAGGCGAACGGCACGATGGAATGGGTCGACGGCAACATCGGCTCGAAGGTCTCGATGAAGTACCCGGCGTGCGTGCTGGCCGGCCCCGGGGCGCGCGGCGAGACGCTGTCGATCGCGTTCGCGGGCGAGGGGCAGCACCAGGACACGGGCGCCAAGATGATCCACCTGGCCCCGCACACGTCCTCGTCGATCGTCTCGAAGTCGATCTCGCGCGGCGGAGGCCGCGCCTCCTACCGGGGCCTCGTCAAGGTCCTGCCGCAGGCGGAGCAGTCGAAGAGCTCCGTCATGTGCGACGCCCTGCTGGTCGACAAGGTCTCGCGCTCCGACACGTATCCCTACCAGGACATCCGCACGGACGACGTCGAGATGTCGCACGAGGCGACGGTCTCGAAGGTCTCCGAGGACCAGCTGTTCTACCTCATGAGCCGTGGCCTCACGGAGGTCGAGGCCATGGCCATGATCGTGCGCGGCTTCATCGAGCCGATCGCGCGCGAGCTGCCCATGGAGTACGCGCTCGAGCTGAACCGGCTCATCGAACTGCAGATGGAAGGGGCGGTGGGCTGATGGCCGCGACCTGCAACATCCCGGCCGTCGTCACGGGCGCGCCCGGCCACCGCGGCACGGGCGCCTCGCGCGCCGACCGTCCCACCTCGTTCCGGCTTCAGGATTTCCCGGAGCCCACGGGCCGCGAGGAGGAGTGGCGGTTCACGCCGCTCGCCCCGCTCGCGCCGCTCATGGGGCGGGACCTGCCGGGCACGCTGGACATCGCGATTAACCAGGAAGCGCCCGATGGCGGAGCGAGCGCGGGCGGTAACGCCGCCGACGCCGGTCCCCAGGTCTCGGTCGAGACCGTCCCTTCCACGGACCCACGGCTCGGCCGGACGTCCGCGCCGTCCGACAGGACGGCGGGGGCCGCCTGGGAGGGCGCCCCGGAGGCGACCGTCGTGACGGTTCCGGCCGGCGCCGCCATCGACCAACCCGTCACCATCACGATGACGGGCCGCGGTCCGGCCCCGGCGGCCCACCACCTGCTGCTGCGCGCCGAACCCGGCTCCCGGGCCGCCATCGTCCTCGAATACCGCGGCACGGCCACCTTGACCCAGACC
>JAISIU010000246.1 GCA_031261885.1 Bifidobacteriaceae bacterium | reverse complement strand
CCCCCCTCTTGACCTGTACTTTCGCTGAGCGGCCGGGCTGAACCACGCCCGATGGAGGGGCTTGTCGAGCGCGGTGGTCGTTGTCTGGGGGCTTGTCGAGCCTGGTGGCTGTTACGGGTGGTGGTTAACGACCACGAGGCTCGACAAGCTGTGGGGGAAGGACCAAAAGGCTCGACAAGCTGTGGGGGAAGGACCAAAAGGCTCGACAAGCGTGGGGATCGGTGGCGGCCGCGGGTGGTTTCGGCGGGACGGTGCGGGAGTGTCAGTGGGCGCCGAGGGCGAGGCCCGCGGCGGCCGCGGCCGCCGCCACCACGAGGCCGCCCAGCGCCTGGGCCAGGGCGGCCCATCGGCGGTGCTCCATCCACAGCGTGACGGACTGGAGCGCCGAGGAGCTGAACGTCGTGAAACCGCCGAGCAGCCCCGTCCCGAGCACGGCCGTGGCCGGGGCGCCGAGCCGGGCCGCCGCCTGGGACAACAGGAGTCCCAGCAAGAAGGACCCGACGACGTTGATGACGAGCGTCGCGGCCGGCGTGCGGCCGCGGAACAGGCGCGTCAGCGCCGCCTCCGAGGAGAAGCGCAACACGGCCCCGCACCCGCCGGCCCCGGCCACCGCCAGCAGCGTGAGCGCGGCGTTCACCGGTCCGCTCCTGATCCAGGGGCCGCGTCGGATCGCGGAACGGGGCCGGGCCCAGTGCCAGGGCCGGCGCTCGGGGAGGCACCGGCATCGGAGGTCCTGTCAGTGAAAGGTGACCCGCCGGCATCGGCGGTCCCGTCAGCGAAAGGCGACCCACTCGCTTCGGTGGGATGGCCAAGGTTCGGTGACGCGCCGGCATTGGCGGTATTGCCAGCGGAAGGCGACTGACTGGCATCGGGCGACGTCACCGCGAAAGGCGGCGCGCCGGCATCGGCGGCCAAGACCCGCTCCACCTCCACCTGGTCGGGGACGGACGGCTGCCACCACAGGCCGCGCGTGACGGGCGTGCGCAGCGCCGCGCCGGCCGCCGCGGCCGCGATGCCGACCAGCAACGCGCCGAGCCCGTACGCCAGCGCCGGCCACGCGTTCGGCCCGCCGGTCGCCACGCCGAGGCGCGGCCCGCCCGTCCCAGCGCCGAGCGTCAATGCGGCGAGGCAAACCGCGAACGAACTGTACGTGGTGAACCCGCCCATAGCGCCGGTGCCGAGCAGGGCCTTCAGCCGTGCTCGGCGCGCCGTGGCGCGAGGTCGGCCGGGGCGCGCGGGGGCCAGCCAGTTCGTCAGGAAGCCGAGCAGGAAGGCACCGGCCGCGTTCACGGCGAACATGCCCCACGGGATCCCATGGCCGAGGCCAGTGGCGGGCAGCGCCGCCCGCGCCGCCGCACCGAGCGCCCCGCCCACGAAGACCGCGCCCCACGCGACCGGGTCGCGGACCGTCCCCGCGGCGGCGAGGCGGGCGGGAGCAGGGGCTGAGGTCACGGCACCCAAGCCTAGACGGGGTTTCCTCGCGCTAGGCAGTGTCAGGCGGTGACGGGTTTGATGTCGATCGAGCCTGCGAGGAGAGCGATGTCGCCTGGGTCAGCGGTGATGACCGTGGCGGGCAGGAGGCGTTCGGCCGTCGCGACGACGAGAGCATCGACCGTGAGGTCGCGCGGCTTGTGACGTTGCGGTACGGCGGCGGTGCGGAGCGCACCGGCCCTGGCCGCGATGCCCTCGGAGATAGGAATGATCGTGAGATGCCGCAAGGCGGCACGGACTGGAGCGTCCACCGGCTTGCCGGTCAGCGTCTCCGCGAGGATGACCGCTGGGACGATGACGCGGGCGTGTCGTTTCAGGACCGCGGCGAGCATCGCGCTCTGGACGCGGCCGCCGCGTGCGAGGGAGGAAAGGCCCTCGGAGTCCAGAACGATGGTTCGGGTGCTCACGCGAACAGCCGTCGTTCGGCCGTCGCGATTTCGCGGTCGGTCAGCGGCGGGCCGAAGTCCGGCGCCGCCGTCATTTGATCGAGGAGTGATTTGAGCTTGTCTTGCTCGATTTGGGCGCGTAGAGCCTCAGTAGCGTAGGCGGAGAGATTGCCGTGGGCAAATGGGATGGCCTCTTCGATGACTTCGGTCGGGACGCTGAACGTTCGTTTCGTCATTGCCGTCATAGTGAAATCATACCAGTAGTATGACTGCGAGGCCTAATGTCGAGATCGATCTCCACGTCCTCGACGGGCGAATTCTTCAGGTAGGCGACCGCCTCGCGCATGAGCCCGGGCGCTCGGTCCAGTCGCTTGACCTGGCCGACGGCGCCGCAGCCTTCCAGGACCCACACCTTTCCGGACTCGGACCTGGTCGCGTGGACCGTGTAGCGAGTCACCTTCTCCACCTCTTCTCGAAGACGTCGAGGCTGCGGTACTCGACCGGACGGGCTATTGTCGCGGCTGGCTACGTCGCAGAAGTGCGGCATAGAATGCAGCCATGAGTGTAGGCACAGTTGAGCGTCGCAGGACGCACTCAGTTCGCGTATCCGATCAAGCGCAACAGAGGCTCGAATATCTGAGCCGGGCGTTGGGAACGTCGGTGCCGAAGACAATCGACCGGATCGCGGAAGATGCCTACTGGGCGGAGCTGGACCGGCAGGAAAGGGAGCTCGCGCGCGAGGCGGAGCTGAACCGTGCGGCGGCCGAGGAGATCGACGAGTGGACCGAGCTCGGCGCGGAGACGATCAATGGGCTCGCCTGACGCCTCCGCCGCGCGCCGGGGTGAGATCTGGACCGTGGTCTTTGGATCCGGGAATCTCGGTGGGATCGGCAAGACCCGGCCGGCGGTCATTATGACCGTGGACTCGGTGGCGGCGGCCGGTGAACCTGTGATCGTGGTGCCGATCTCGTCGGCGCGGCCGGCCTCGGGCTACCGCGTTGGCCTGCCGGTCGGCAAGGAGACGGGGCTGAGGAAACAGTCCGTCGCCGTGTGCTCGCTGGCCACGGCCGTTAAACGATCGCGCGTTTCATCGCGGATCGGGATGGTCCCCGGTCCCATCCTTGAAGACATCACGCGCCGTTTGGCGCACCTGATCGGAGCATGATCCGCAGTTCGGCGCGGTTGGCGAACTCGAAACGCTGTGGTGAGAGCGCACGATGGCGGCGCTCACCCCGGGAAGGTTAGGTTCGGCATCGTGCGCCCTGCGAGCGTGGAGAGTTTTGGCACTTAGAACCCGGTTGAAACAACCAAAACTCTCCACGCCCGGGTGGGACGGACCCGGGAAGGTGGGGTTCGGCATCGTGCGTGCCCCGCAAAGGGAAG
>JAISIU010000170.1 GCA_031261885.1 Bifidobacteriaceae bacterium | reverse complement strand
GGGATCAGGAGCCACGGACCCCACACGAACGAATCGACGGAGTCAACGATGTTGTTGAACGTATCCACGGGGACGCAAACCTCCTCGCCCGGGATCGGCCCCGGGGCCAGGAATGGGGCGTACGGAATGGGATTGCAACATCCGCCCGTCGCCCCAACGCACGCGCGGTGTCTTGGGGGTAGCTTACTTCCCCACACCCACCAGGTTCACCCACAGCGGACTATTTGGGCCGTGCCGCGCAGTTTTGGCGGCCAGCAGCGAACGGTCCGCGCCCTGGATCAGCTGTCAGCGGTCCTCGCGGTACGCCATCGCCCGCTCCGCCTCGCGCCGGTCCTGCCGCTCCCTGAGCGCCTGCCGCTTGTCCCACTCCTGCTTGCCGCGCGCCAACGCGATCTCGACCTTGGCCCGGCCGTGCGAGAAATACAGCTTGAGCGGAACGATCGTGTAGCCCTTCTCCCTGAGCTTGGACTCCAGCTGCCGGATCTGCTGGCGGTGCAGCAGCAGCTTGCGCCGCCGCCTGGGCGCGTGATTGGTCCACGTGCCGTCCGCGTACTCAGGGATGTGGACGTTCTCGAGCCAGGCCTCGCCGTTCTCGATCGACACCCAACCCTCGGTCAGCGAGGCGCGGCCCAGGCGGAGCGCCTTCACCTCGGTGCCCTGCAGCACGAGGCCGGCCTCCTCCGTGCGTTCCAGGAAGTAATCGTGGCGGGCACGCCGATTGTTCGCCACAAGGACCTGGTCCTGGGCGTCCCGCTTCTTGCGCGCGGCGATTTCCTTGCGTGTCTCGGCCACCCGCCCAATGTTAGCTGGCGCCGCTCACTCGATGTACTGCATCGGATTCTCGGGGCTGCCGTCCACGTAGATCTCGAAGTGAAGGTGGCAGCCCGTGGACCAGCCCGTGGTGCCGACATAGCCGATGACCTGGCCCTTCGTGACCGTCTCACCGACATGGACGTAGCCCAGAGCCTTCTGGTGGTTGTAGGTCGAGACGAAGCTGTGGCCGTCCATGACGCCATGGGAGATCTCGGTCCGGTTGCCCCAGGCGACGTTGTAGTAGTTCCTGATAACCGTGCCGCCGGCCGTCGCATAGATCGGCTGCCCGCACGAGGCCTCGAGATCCACGCCCGTGTGGAGGCGCATCGTGTGCAGGATCGGGTGCATGCGCCAGCCGAACGGGCTCGTCACGGTCAGCGAGGACAGCGGGGCGCCGAACGTGCCGGACGTCACGGCCGGGCCCCCGTCCGGGGTGGCCGCCTTCTCCTTGGCGGCCAAGGCCTTCAGCTCCGCGGAGATCTTGTCGTTCTGGTGCTGGGTCTCGTCGAGCTGCGCCTGCGCCTCCTTCTTCTGCTGCTCCAACGTCTGGGCCTGCGCCTGCTGCTGAGCCTGCAACTGGTCCAGCTGGTCCTTCGCCGCCTCGGCCGCCGTCTTCGCGGAATCGGCCTGGTCGAGCGCGGACTTGGCTTGGGACTGCAGCGTGACGATCTTCGCCGCGACCGCGTCGAGCCGCGCCTTGCGGTTGCGGCCCACGGCAGCCGTCTGCCGCGCGGTGGCCAGCGCCTGGTCACGCGTCCGCGTGATCGCCTCGGAGGCGATGTAACGGCCCGTCAGGTCGCTCATCGACTCCGTACCGAGCAACAGCATCAAGTTCGTGGAAGTGGCACCCGGCGACGTCACGTCCTGGCGGGCGATCGCCGCGATCTGGTCACGCGCCTGGCGCACCTGGGCCTCGGCGCCATCGATCTGGCCCTGGATCTGGGCCTGCTCCCCCTTGGCGGCCTGAAGCTTGGCCGTCACCGCGTCATAGCCCTGCTTCTTCTTCGTGAAGTCCGCATTCGCCGTGGCCAGCGCGTTCTGGGCCAGCGGCAGCTTCGCGTCGGTCTGCTGCAGCGCCACATAGGCGTCCGACAGCGAGGACTTGACGTCCGAGAGCTGCGACTTCTGCTGCTCGATCTTGTCGAGGTTGTCCTGGTACTGCTGTTTCAGCGACGCGGAGGAGCTGGCCGACGCCGAGGGGCTCGGCGAGCCCCCTCCCCCGGCCGCGAACACCGGGCCGGCACAGCCGAGCGCGACCAGCCCAGCCGCCATCGTGCACACGATGACCGCCCAGCGACGCGACCGACCAGCCCACATGACCTCTCACACCTTCGTGAAGCGCCGCAACGTGACGACCGAGCTGAGCGCGGCCAGGACCACGGCCGCGAGGATCAGCCACGGGGCCACCTGGAAGACGTCGGAGGGGTTCAGGGACACGAAGACCGAGCCGAAGCTCTTCTTGATCCAGTCCGCCAGCCAGAACTTCGTGATGGCCCACAGGCCGACAACCGACAGGATCGAGCCGCACAGCGCGGCGACGGCGCCCTCCAGCATGAACGGCAGCTGGATGAACAGGTTGGAGGCGCCGACCAGGCGCATGATGCCGGTCTCGCGGCGACGGCTCATCGCCGAAAGACGAATGGTCGTCGAGATCAAGAGGATGGCCGCGATCATCAGGACCACGGCGATGCCGATGGCCGCGATCTGGGCCTTCGACAGGATCGAGAACAGCGGGCCGATCAGGTTGTTCTGGTCGACGATCTGGTAGACGCCGGGCTGGTCCTGAACGGCCTGCTCGACGATCTCGTAATCATCCGGGCCCTTGAGCTTGATGTGGAGCAGCGTGCCGAAGTCCTTGGCCGTCAGCGACTGCGTGACGTCCTCGCCGGAAACCTTCGCGGACTCCGCCAACACCTGGGCCGGCGTGTCGACGGTCAGCGAGGAGACATACGGCCGCAAGTCCTGGGAACGGACGATCTTCTCGACGGCCCCCAGCTGATCCGCCGTCGCGCCGCCGTCCTGGCAGTTCCCGTCCGACGGCTTGTTGGCCGGGCACATCATGACCGCGACCTCGACCTCCTCGGACCAGGTGGCGCGCAGCTTGTTGACCTGCATCTGCGTGAGCAGCGCGGCGCCGACCGCGGCCAGCGAGACGAGCGTGACGAGGATGACCGCGGAGATCATCGTGGCGTTGCGGCGGAAGCCCGCGCCGATCTCCGAAATGACGAAGCGGAGCCTCACCGGGCACCACCGCCCAGAGTCTGCCGCGCCGCACCGCCGGCCGCGTGGGCGCCATGCGTCACGGGCGGGGCCGGCGCGATCGGGGAGATCGGCGTGTAGCTGGCGCCGTAGCGGCCGCCCGTCTCATCGCGCACCACCTCGCCCTGGTCGAGCTCGATGACGCGGCGGCGCATCTGGTTGACGAGCCCCACGTCGTGGGTCGCCATGAGGATCGTGGTGCCGGTCTGGTTGACACGGTCCAGGACCGCCATGATGCCCTCAGAGGTTTGCGGGTCGAGGTTGCCGGTCGGCTCGTCCGCGAGCAGGACCTGCGGGCGGTTGACGACGGCGCGGGCGATCGCGACGCGCTGCTGTTCGCCGCCGGACAGTTCGTGCGGCAGGCGCTTCTCCTTGCCGGCCAGGCCGACCAGCTGGAGCACGTCCGGGACCGCCGAGAGGATCGAGTGCCGGGGCTGGCCGATCACCTCCATCGCGAACGCGACGTTCTCGAAGACCGTCTTGCCGGGCAGCAGCCTGAAGTCCTGGAAGACGCAGCCGAGCTGGCGGCGGAAGAACGGCACCTTGCGGTCCGGCAGCTTGCCGACGTTCTGGCCGAGCACCCACACGGAGCCCGAACTGGGCCGTTCCTGGCGCAGCACGAGCGAGAGCATCGTGGACTTGCCGGAGCCCGAGGCGCCCACGAGGAAGGTGAACTCGCCGCGGTCGATCTCGAGCGTGACGCGGTCGAGCGCCGGGCGGGCGCCCCTCAGGTACACCTTGCTGACATTGTCGAATCGGATCACGTCTCACC
>JAISIU010000150.1 GCA_031261885.1 Bifidobacteriaceae bacterium | reverse complement strand
GTTACGCTACCCGGCGCTGTGGTCGCCCCGAGCTTTGGCAACTTCGTGGAGGCTTTGGTCATATATCGCGCGCGGATGCGACCAGGAGCTCCGCGAAGTTCGGGAGATGCGAGCTGTCCCAGCCCCGGCCCCACCGCGAAGGGCTTGTCGAGCCTCATGGTTGTTGGGTGAGGGCTTGTCGAGCCTGATGGCTGTCCCGAGGGGCCGCTAACCGCCATCAAGCTCGACAAGCTCCTCGGTAAGGACCACGGCGCTCGACAAGCCCCGCGTCGCGTTCTCCGCGTACCGGGGGGAAGCCACGAGCGAAACCACAATAGGTCGTCTAGGCGACTAATATTGGTCGTGTGGACATGGAGACGGTCCTTGCGGCCGAGCGGCTCGGAGTGTCGCGGCGGCAAGTTGAGCGCTTGGTGGAAACGGGTGCGTTGGTGGGGGTACGAACCGCTGGTGGCGCCTGGTTGGTTGACGCCGCCAGCGTGGAGAAACGGCGCGTCACCAGTGTGAGGCGGGGAAGGCCGTGGAATGCCTGGACCGCATGGGCGGCGCTTTTTCTCGTTTCTGGCATGCCAGCGCCGTGGACGGACTCGAGGCAGAGCAAGCGCATCGCGGTGCGCCTCACCAGCATCAGTGCAGAAGGACTGGTAGCCGCTTGCCGCCGCAAGGCGACGCGTCATGTGTTCCGAGCTGGCGACTCCTTCCTGTCCGATGTCCAAGCGATGCTGGTTCCATCTGGCGTGAGCGCGTTGACGGCTGATGCTCACCTCATGGTGTCCAGCGTGAACCGGGTGGAAGGCTATTGCGGCACGTCTGACCTGCCGGCGGTGGTCAGCCGTGGCCATCTCGTGCCTGACCCTGTGGGGAACCTGGTGGTCCACGTCGCCGATTGCCAGGAAGCCCTGGCGGCGGCCAACGGCGTGATGCCGGCGGGTGTTGTCGGCGTCGACCTGGCGAACTCGCTAGATCCGCGTGAACGCTCGGCCGGTCTCCGTCAGCTGAAAGGACTCTTGACTCAGTGGCGCTGACGATCACCGCGCCACGAGACACTATCCGTGCCGAGGACACGCTTCGCATCTTGACTACCTGATCGTTGCTGGCGCGGGGGCGATCGGGCTTGGTTAGGCTGGCGGGGTGGCCAAGGCGTTGTCGATGAACCAGATCCGCGTGCGTGCGGCGGAGTTCGCGCGGAAGTGGTCAGATGCCGAGGGCTACGAGCGTGGCGAGGCGCAGTCATTCGTGCGGGACCTGCTGGAGGTCTACGGGATCACCGAGACGATGGCGGCGGTCTACGAGAAGCGCGTTCAGCGGGCGTCGACGGATAAGCGGGGCTACATTGACGCGTTGGTGCCGCATGAGTTGCTGATCGAGATGAAGAGCGCCAACAAGGACCTGGCGAAGGCGGAGGAGCAGGCCCTTGACTACTTGCCGTCGCTCGTGGGCGAGGAGATCCCACCGTGGGTGCTGACCAGCGATTTCAAGCGCTTCCGCCTGACGCACGTGCCGGACCTGATCTTCCCCGGCAAGGACGGCGTGACGGTCGAGTTCTCCTTGGAGGATTTGCCGGAGCAGGCGGATCGGCTGGCCTTCCTGGCCGGGTACGGGGAGCGTCGGTTCGGCTCGGCGGAGCAGGAGGCGGCGTCGGTCAAGGCTGCGAAGTTGATGGGCGGCCTGTTCGAGGAGCTGGACGCCTCCCGTTACGGTGGTCACGAGGCGTCCGTCTTCTTGGTGCGTGTCCTGTTCTGCTTGTACGCGGACGACGCCGGGGTGTGGGACAAGGACCTGTTTTGGGAGTTCCTGGAGACCAGAACGTCTGAGGACGGGTCGGATCTGGGTCCGCAGCTCAGCCTGCTGTTCCAGGCGATGGACCGGCCACCGGAGCGGCGGCAGGTCAACCTCGACGAATTGATCGCGAAGTTCCCGTACGTCGACGGCGGCCTGTTCTCCGAGGTGTTGCCGATCCCGGCGTTCAACGAGGCGATGCGTGAACGCCTGTTGGATGCGTGCGCGTTCAATTGGTCGGCCATCAGCCCGGCGGTGTTTGGGTCGATGTTCCAATCGGTCAAGGACAAGAAGGCGCGCCGCCAGCTCGGTGAGCATTACACGACGGAGACGAACATCCTCAAGGTGATCGAGCCGCTGTTCCTCGACGAGCTCAGGGCCCGGTTCGACGAGGCCGGCTCCGACGTCGCGGCGCTGCGGCGCCTCAGGCGTGACATGGGGAAGATGAGGTTCCTGGACCCAGCCTGCGGTTGCGGCAACTTCCTCGTGGTCGCCTACCGGGAGTTGCGGGCCCTGGACCTGAAAATCTTGCTGAAGCTGCAGGAGCTGCAGCCGCGGCGGAGAGAGGCTGGTAGGGGGATCGAAGGCCAGCTGGTCCTGACGTTCAACGAGAACGACTTGCCGGTCCGGTTGGACCATTTCCGGGGTATCGAGATCGACGAGTTCCCGGCCGTGATCGCGCGTACGGCGCTGCACCTGGCGGACCACCAGGCCAACCAGGCGATGGAGTGGGCCCTCGGCAAGGCGCCGGAGACCCTGCCGCTCACGAAGACGGATACGATCCGCCAGGGCAACGCCCTGAGGATGGATTGGGAAAGCGTCTGGGGGGGGGCGTCCGATGCCGGAACGCAGCTTTACGTCTTCGGAAACCCGCCGTTCGTGGGAGTCTCGCTGAAAACGACACAGCAACGCGAAGATTTGCAGTCGGTTTGGGGCCGTAAGGACATCGGCCACCTTGATTACGTAACTGCCTGGTATGCCAAAACGATTGAGCTGTTCAAGCGGCCGAACCATGACGGTGAGTTCGCGTTCGTCTCGACTAACTCGATCACGCAGGGTGAGCCAGTCCCGGCCCTCTTTGGTCCGGTTTTCGACGCCGGGTGGCGAATTAAATTTGCCCATCGCACGTTTCCGTGGACCTCTGAAGCTTCCAACGCGGCGGCCGTGCACTGTGTCATCGTCGGCTTCGACAAGCGCCGGAAGTCACTTGCGTGGATCTACGACTACCCGACCCCCAGGTCCCAGCCGGTTCGCCGGGCCGCCGAGCGCAGGATTAATGCCTATCTGATTGACGGGCCAGATGTCTTCGTCACCGAGCGGCGCGGTGGACTCGGGCCGTTAGCGCCTGACCTTCCGACAGTTGGCTATGGCAGTAAACCTGCTGACGGTGGGAATTTGACGCTTGATTCATCTGAGGTTGCTTTGGCGAGTGCCGACCGTATTGCTTGTGCCTATTTACGGCCATTCGTCGGTGCTCGTGAGCTAATACATGGGATCCCCCGTTGGTGCTTGTGGCTTACCAGCCTGAAACCGAGTGACCTTGAGCAGTCAGCCGTTATGAAGAGTCGCGTTGAGGCCGTCAGAACATTTCGACTTGGAAGCACAAAAGCTCGTACTATCGCTGATGCCGCAACACCTTACCTGTTTTCAGAAATACGTCAACCGGACGTGCCGTATGTCTGCATTCCGCGGCATGTTAGTGCGGGAAGGCGTTACTTTACTGCCGCACGTTATGATGCTGACGTGATTTGCGGTGACGCGAATTTCCAAACTCCAGATCCGGATGGCTTGGCATTCGCTGCTATTTCATCATCGGCTTTCATCACGTGGCAGCGTGCCGTCGGTGGAAGGATCAAATCAGACTTGCGGTTTAGTAACACGTTGACGTGGAACACGTTCCCGTTGCCCAAGCTGGACGAGGCGACGAGGGCCAAGCTGATCGAGGCGGGCCAGGGCGTGCTCGACGCGCGGGCCCTGCATCCGGAGCGGTCGCTCGCGGACCATTACAACCCGCTGGCCATGGACCCCGCCCTGTTGAAGGCCCACGGCAGGCTCGACGCCGTGATGGACCGCGCCCTCGGCGCGAAGCACACGTGCGCCGACAACGCCGAACGCCTCACGCTGCTGTTCCGGAACTACGCCGCGATGACTGAGGCCGAGGCCCCAGAACTGAAGCTACGAGGCCGCCGCCTCAAAGCCGCCTGATCCGCCTTCAGCAACTTCGCAGAGGCTCTGGTCACATATCGCGCGCGGATGCGACCAGGAGCTCCGTGAAGTTCGGGAGATGCGAGCTGTCCCAACCTCACCGCGAAGGGCTTGTCGAGCCTCATGGTTGTTGGGTGAGGGCTTGTCGAGCCTGATGGCTGTCCCGAGGGGTCGCTAACCGCCATCAGGCTCGACAAGCTCTTCGGTAAGGACCACGGCGCTCGACAAGCCCCGCGGCTGGTCGAGCGGGCCCGCCTCGCTGGCTATGCGTCCGGCGCTCGCCCTCATCGCGTGGCGGACATTGCCGCCAACCGCTTGGCGCGGGCTGCGGCGGCGTCGATGAAGCGTGCCGCTTGCGCCGCGGTGAGGGCGTCCGCTGCTGCGGCTTCGCGCGTCGCGTCCCGCACGGCATCGGGCATGGCGCCCACGTACCGCCGCGCGGTCTCGATCATGTAGTCCGGGGTGACGAGGAGGTCCTCCGCCGCGCGTTCGAGCTGGTGCGGGCCGATGTCGCCGAGCCGGTAGCGTCCACCCATCTTCATCGCGAGTTTGCCCTTGAACGCGACCGTCGCCTCGTTCCAGACCAGAACCGCTGAGACCAGGTCGAAGAACGGCGCCGACACGATGCGCGGGCCGGCGTGGACCAGCGCGAAGTTCTTGGCGTGCGCGTCGGTCCCGGCGAACACCCAGTTGAAGCACGCCGCCGCCGCGAAGCTCGCCAGTGATCCGGCCCGGTCGCGTGGGTCGACGGCACCACCGATCAGGTGAGCGATGTCTCCGAGGGACGGACCGCCATCGTCCTGGTACTTGAGGGAGCGCCACAGTCCCAGCGCTTGGCACATGTCCTCCTGGTGCAGCCGTACCACCCGGCCCGCCGCGTCGCGGACGCGGTCGAACCGGGCCACCGACAGCGCCAGCGCGTCGCCGAACCGTACAAGCTCGACAGCGGGAACGGGCAGCCCCAATGTCCGCGCGGCGCGCATCGTCACGAACTCGGCGACATCGCTTTGTGCCAGGCCGGCGACTCCGAGTTTGAGGATGTGGGTGCTTGGGGCCCGGCCGGACGGGAGCAGCCATGTGCCGTCGGGCTCGCGTGCCAACGCGAACTTGCTCTGCTGTCCGGCCAGCGACCAGCGGCCGCCGTCCTCGGGGAAGGCCCATTCCGCCGGGTCGGCTCGAAGCGCTGCGATGTGGGCCGCGATCTCCTTGCCGCTAATGGGCGCGTAGCTTCCCTGCTCATCGGGTGTTTGTCCTTCGGGGAGCAACTGTACGGCGCCGGGACAGTCGGCGCCCGTGTGCCTCAGGAGCGCGAAGGCGGAACCGACATGCTCCCCGAACCGGCCCGCCCAGCGGCGGCGGACCTCGTCGTCGTCCGGCAGCAGGTTGTCGAGCCAAGGATCGACCACCGCCGGTCCGTGGTGGGCTTGGGTGAGCGGGATCGAAACCGACAGCGCCGGCAGGCTCTCAGCTGCGGCCTCGCGGCGGTATGCCTTGTCGTAGTCGAAGGAGCAGCGGCCGTCATCGCCCTGTGTCACGACACCTGCCAAGCGGCCGGCCAGCCACAGGTCGAGGCGCGCGGTCATGCGATGCTCCGGGTCATGGCGTCCAGCATGTCGTGGCTGGTGGTGTCCGGGCGGACGTCGATCACGAGGTCCACCAGTCGGAGGGCGTCGACCATGAGTCCGAGCCGGGCTGTGGGTGCACCGGCCTCCGCCTGAATGACCCACTGTCGGCTCACGCCGAGCGCGGTGGCCAGCGCCTGCTGGGTCATGCCCTTGCCACGCCGCGCCTCTCGCAAGAGGGTGCCAAGGGCGCCGGCATCGTTCGCGATCACATGTCAACCATAGATAACATCACGCCACATGTCAACGATACGTAACATTCCTGCCTGTGTTATCTAACGATGACATTGGCCAAGGCTGCGGGGTCTTCGGCCGTGTTGGAATCGGATCCACGACCATGGGCTTGTCGAGCCTCATGGTTGTCCCGAGGGGTCGCTAACCGCCACAAGGCTCGACAAGCGGGCCGGGTGAGTTGTGTGCGAGGCGATGGCCGACCGCGCTTCAGGACACGAACGGCAAATCCGAAGCGATCTATGCGGCAAATCCGAAGTCACATGAGCGGCATAAGTGAAGTAAAGCTAGCGGCAAACACGAAGTATCACTAGGCTGATCTCATGGTTCAAGTTCCCCGGTCGCCTATTGGCCGGATCGTTGGGCGGCATGTCGCGCCACACCTCGCGGAGGCGCTCCGGGACACTCGCGTGGTGCTGGTCAACGGCGCCCGTCAGTGCGGTAAGAGCACACTCGTGGCGCAGGTGGCCCGGGACCGCGGCCTGGCCTGGTACTCGCTGGATCAGAAGACCGCGGCGGAGTCGGCCCGGTTCGACCCGGAGGGGTTCGTGCGCAGCGCGCCGGCTATGGTGATCGACGAGATCCAACGAGACCTCGGCCTGATCCTGCCCATTAAGTCGGTCGTGGACTTCGACCCGACCCCCGGTCATTTCCTGCTGACCGGCTCATCTCGGCTGGCCGGGATGCGGCAGCTGCCGGACACGTTGCCCGGCCGTATGGAGACCATCGAGCTGTGGCCACTATCGCAAGGGGAAATCGACAGTGAGCCGGACGGGTTCGTCGATGCGGCGTTCCGCGATGGGCCAGACCTGGCGATCCGGGGCGAGGAGACCCGGGCGGACTACATTGAACGGGTCGTCAGGGGCGGGTTCCCCGAGGCCGTGGCCCGCCAGGGCCGGCGTCGGCGCGCCTTCCACCAGCAATACGCCGCGGACCTCGTGAACCGGGACGTCAAGCAGGTGGGCGAGGTGGAGTTCAACCCCGCGCTGCGCAAGCTGGTCCGGTTGCTCGCGGCCAGGTCCGCCGGGATTCTCTCGATGGATTCCTTGGCCAGCGATCTGGGGGTCTCGGGCAGGACGGTGTCGCGCTACCTGAGCCTGTTGGAACAGGTGTTCCTCATCAAACAGATCCCGGCCTGGGCCCCCTCGGCCAGCACACGCGCCGTCAAGGCGCCCAAAGTGGTGTTCGTCGACTCGGGTCTGGCGACCAGCCTCGTACCGGCCGACGCCCTCCAGCTGGGCACGGCTCAAGGCCCGCTCGGCGGCATCCTCGAGGGTTTCGTCGTCACCGAGCTGGCGCGGCAGCTGACATGGTGCAGGCAAGAGGTGGAACTGTTCCACTACCGCACGAGAGACAAGGTCGAGGTGGATGTGGTGCTGCGCGACCTGGCGGGTCGGGTGGTCGGTATCGAGGTCAAGGCTTCCTCGACCGCGCGTTCGGAGGACTTCAAGGGCCTGCGCCACCTGCGTCAGCGCTTGGGTGACAAGTTCGTGGCCGGCTACCTCATCTACTTGGGCCAGGACACGCTCCCCATGGGCGACCGCCTCCGCACCCTGCCTCTATGCGCCCTGTGGCGCGCCCACTAGCAGGCGCGGCGGCAACCCCGGCCCCACCAGGCCGGGAACCTGGCATCGGGCACTGAAAAACCCAACCGAACCGCCCGGCATCGGACACTTCCAGTTTGGGACGTTAGTCTCTAGAAAGGCCGTTCACCAGGACAAACGCGATTTATGTGCTGTGAATATTGCCAAAAAACCTGCATGATCTGGCGGTATGGTGAATTTGGTCACCCCGCCGCCCCGGCCGCTTCGGTCGCCAAAGAGGGCAGCGCGTGTGCACACGGCATTCGTGCCGAACCGCTACCGCAAGCACTGGAGGTCCTGAGTGAGTTCCCCGAGCGCGGTTGGGACCGTCGATCCCGACGTTGTTCCCTCCGCCAAACGACCCGACCCCACGAGGTCGCCGCATCCGCCAACCTGGGCGTTGGAGGTCTGCCAGGCCGTCACCGGCACGGTCTTCGTGGCCTTCGTGCTGTTCCACATGCTGGGCAACCTGAAGGTCTACATCGGCGCGGACGACTTCAACCACTACGCGGCTTGGCTGCGCACCCTGTTCAACCCGCTGGTGCCCGGCGACGGCGTGCTGTGGATCCTGCGCGTGGTGCTCGTGCTGTGCCTGATCCTGCACGTCTACGGCGCGATCACGCTGTACTGCCGCGCCCGCATCGCGCGCGGCGGCCACGGCCGCAAGCTGCTGGCCAATCGCATCGGCGCGCGGACCATGATCTGGACCGGCCTCATCCTGCTGCTGTTCATCATTTTCCACATCTTGGATCTGACGCTCGGCGTGCAGCCGATGGCGACCTCGCACTTCGTGCACGGCGACGCCTACCAGAACCTCATCTACTCGTTCCAGCGCCCGGCCGTCGCGATCTTCTACTGCCTGGCCATCGCGCTGCTGGCCGTCCACCTGTCCCACGGCGTGTGGAGCCTGATCAGCGACTTCGGCGGCACGGGGAGCCGGCTCCGGTCCCTGTTCTTCATCATCGCCGGGCTGGTCGCCATCGTGCTCCTGCTCGGTGACATCTCGATCCCGATCGCCGTGCAAATCGGCTTCCTCACGCTGTAGGGCCACCCCATGGCAGCCACGGACACAACTCAGCACGGAGAGAAAAAGGCAGCAATGACCGCTCACACGTACGACATCGACTCCTACCGCGTGGTCGGGCAGGAGATCGAGGGCCAGGTCCCGGAGGTCGCCAAGACCCGTCCGCAGGACGCCTGGCAGGACCGCAAGCTCCACTACCGGCTCGTCAACCCCTCGAACCGCCGCAAGTTCAAGGTGATCGTGGTCGGCACGGGCCTGGCCGGCTCCGGCGCCGCCGCAGCGCTCGGCGAACTCGGCTACGACGTCGAGGTCTTCTGCTTCCACGATCTGGCGCGCCGCGCGCACTCGGTCGCGGCGCAGGGCGGCATCAACTCGCCGCGCAACCGCAAGGTGGACAACGACTCGATCGACCGGTTCGTCAAGGACACGGTCAAGGGCGGCGACTACCGCGGCCGTGAGGCGGACGCCTACCGGCTCGGCGAGGAGGCCATCCGCGTCATCGACCACATGCAGGCCATCGGCGCCCCGTTCGCCCGCGAGTACGGCGGCCAGCTGGCCACCCGCTCGTTCGGCGGCGTGCAGGTCTCCCGCACCTATTACACGCGCGGCCAAACCGGCCAGCAGCTGGAGGTGGCCGGCGCCCACGCGCTGTCCCGCCAGGTCGCGGCCGGCCACTGCAAGCTGCACGCCCGCCAGGAGATGCTGGACCTGATCGTCAAGGATGGCCGGGCTCAGGGCATCGTGGTGCGCGACCTCGTTTCCGGCAAGGTCCGGGCCATGACGGCGCACGCGGTCATCCTGTGCACGGGCGGGTACGGCAACATCTACTACAAGTCGACGCTGGCCAAGAACTCGAACGCCTCGGCCATCTGGCGGGCGCACAAGCGGGGCGCGTACTTCGCGAACCCGTGCTTCGTGCAGATCCACCCGACGGCGCTGCCGCTCATGACGGAGTGGCAGTCCAAGAAGACGCTGATGAGCGAGTCGTTGCGCAACGACGGCCGCATCTGGGCGCCGCGCGCCAAGGGCGACGAACGCAACCCGGCGGACATCCCCGAGGAGGAGCGCTACTACTTCCTCGAGGAGCGTTACCCGGCGTTCGGCAACCTCGTGCCGCGCGACGTCGCCTCCCGCAACATCCGCGAGCGCATCGAGTCCGGTTACGGCGTCGGCCCGTTGAAGAACGCGGTCTACCTCGACTTCCGCGATCCGATCGAACGGCTCGGCCGCGCGGTCGTCAAGGAGCGGTACGGCAACCTGTTCGACATGTACAAGAAGCTGGTCGGCGAGGATCCGTACGACACCCCGATGCGCATCACGCCATCCGTCCACTTCACGATGGGCGGCCTGTGGAGCGACTACGACCAGATGACGTCGATCCCCGGCCTGTTCGTCGGCGGCGAGTGCGGCTGGGCCTATCACGGCGCCAACCGCCTCGGCGCGAACTCGCTGCTCTCGGGCTGTGTGGACGGCTGGTTCACGCTGCCGTACTCGGTGCCGAACTACTTGGCGCCGATGCTCGGCACGCCCGTCCTGCCGCT
>JAISIU010000136.1 GCA_031261885.1 Bifidobacteriaceae bacterium | reverse complement strand
GCGTCGGCGCGGGCCAGGCGCCGGTCGCGGCGCAGTTGCCTGACCTCGCGTTGGGTGGCCTGGAGCGGCCGGAGCGTGGAGCGGCGCAGGCGGCGCGTGTGGCGGGCGCGGCGGCGGGCGGCGGCGATCCGCCACGGGTGGAGCACGGCCCGGAGCGGGCCCCACAGTTCGGCCAGCGCGAGAACCGGTTCCTTCGTGGCGACGCGCCAGACGGCCCGCCCGATCCCCATGACGACGGCGGCCACGAGGGCCACGGGCACGAGCGGCAGCGGCAGGCCCACGAGCTGGGTGTAGACGAAGGCGCGGCGCCTGGACCAGAACGAGCGGCGCGGGTCGGGTTTGCCGGATTTGCCGCGCAGGCCGCGGTAGGCGGCCTGTTCGTGGTTCACGACCGCGCCGGGCACGACGATGACGCGGTGTCCGGCCAGCCGGGCGCGCCGGCTCAGGTCGAGGCCGTCGCCGAACGGGCCGAGCCACGGGTCGAGGCCGCCGAGCTCGGCCCAGGCGTCGGCGCGGATCAGCATGCCGGCGGAGCCGACGCCGAGCACGTCCTCACGCTGGTCGTACTGGCCCTGGTCGAGTTCGCCGTCCTTCGCGCCGGTCATGCGCCGGCCGAAGCGGGAGGTGGTGACGCCGACCTCGCCGAGCGTGTCGGGCAGGTCGGCTCTCAGCTGTTTGGGCCCCGCGATGACGACGGACGGGGCGAGTTCGATGGCGCGGGCGAGGGCGCTCAGGCAGTCGGCTTGGGCGTAGCAGTCGTCGTGGAGGAGGAAGAACAGCTGGTCGGGGTGCGTTTCGGTGGCGGCGAGGCCGGCACGGACGGCGCGGGCGAAGGTCGGGGCGCCCTGGGCGCGGACCACGGTGAGGGTTTCCGGGGCGAGGCCGCAGCGCAGGGCCATCTCCCGGATGCCGGGGTCGTCGTGGGGGCCGGTGTCGACGAGGACGACGGCGGAGGGGGTGAGGGTTTGTTCGGCCAGGCAGACGAGGGCGCGCGGCAGGTAGACGGAGCGGCCGCGGGTCACGACGACCGCGACGACCGCCTGGCCGCCGCGCCTGGCCGGGGCGCCGGGGCCGGTGGTGCCGGCCGGTGTGGGGGCTGGGGCGAGGCTCAAAGCCGCCCGGCGGCCGCCCGCCGTTGCTTGAGGCGGCGGCGCTCACGTTCGGAATAGCCGCCCCAGATGCCGAAGCGCTCGTCGTGGGCGAGCGCGTATTCGAGGCATTCCTGCCTGACATCGCACGATTCGCAGATGCGCTTGGCCTCGCGCGTCGAACCGCCTTTCTCAGGGAAAAAGGCCTCAGGGTCGGTTTGGGCGCAGAGCGCCTCTTCTTGCCAGTTAATGGGTTCCGCGTCGTCGGCGGCGATCAGGGCCACGACGTCGGCGCCCGCGGCCGCGACGGGGGCGCCGCAGCTGATCGGGCCTTCACCCAGCACATTCCACACTTGTCTCTCCCCTACAATCGTGGGAATCGGGGCGCTTGCATTCACCTAAATTACAACGTTGTAACCCCCCCGCGTCAAACCGGCTGGGAAACCCACACGAAACCGACACATCCGCACCCCGGCCCGAGCGCCGACATCGTGCGCCTCCCCACGGGAAAACCGCCGATGCCGGGTACCCGGCACGGCGGGTCCGGCCAGTGGGAGGGGCAGCTATCTCAGAGATGGACGATGACGGCGTGCCCGGCGCCGCTCACCGACGCGGCGCCGTCGCCGTCCGGGATGAAGACCGCGCCGCCGGGCCCGAGCCCGGCATCCTCGCCGTCCGCGTGCACGGCCGCCCTGCCCGATAGCACGAGGACGATGCGCGGTCCCGCCCCCGGCAGCGGGACCCGGCCGTCGAAGGCGAGGTCGGTCAGGCAGAAGTCCGGCACCGGCGGGCGGATCGTGCGGCAGCCGCCGTCCACGGCGATGTTCAACGGGCCCGCGCCCGCCTCCGCGGCCGGGTCGACGCACGCGAGCAGCTCGCCGACGTCGATGTGCTTGCGCGTCAGGCCGGCCCGGAGCACGTTGTCCGAGGAGGCCATGACCTCGACGATCATGCCGCCGAGGTACGAATGAACACAGCCGGGCGGCACGAACAGCAGCTCCCCGGGCGCGAGCCGGTGGTGGGCCAGCAGCAGCGAGACGGCCACGCCCGGGTCCCCCGGGTAATGGTCGGCCAGGCGGGCGGCCACGCCGTAGGCGGCGTCGGCGCTCGTGCGGGCCAGGCGGCGGCAGTGGTCGGCCAGCGCCTCGACCGCGGCCTCGTCGCCGAGCTCACCCGTCAACAGCCCGGCCAGAGCACGGCCGATCCCGCCGGTCACGGCGTGGGCGATGGCGCGCGCCAGCTCGCAGTCGAGCGGTTCGAGGAGGCCGAGGATGTCCGCGAGGGGCCGGAAGCCGGCGAGCGCCTCGAACGGCGAGATCGCCATGGCCAGCTCGGGTTTGTGGTTGGCGTCCTTGTAGTTGCGGCTCGGCGCCGCCAACGAGACGTGGGCCGCGTCCTCGCGCGCGAAACCCGTCTCGGCCTGCGACTTGGACGGGTGCACCTGGAGCGACAGCGGGCCGGCCACGCCGAGGACTTTCAGCAGGTACGGCAGGCGGTCGGCGTCCTCGCCCGCCGCCGCCAGCGGGCCGATGTTCCACACCGGGTCCGCCCCGATGACGCGGTCCAGCGTCCAGCCGTCGAGGTCGCCGCCGGCCACCGTGGCCGGGGCGAGCGGGTGGGCGCCGTACCACACCTCCGCGACGGGATGGCCGGTGGGGCGCCAGCCGAACAGGCCGGGTATTGCCGAGGGCGACCCCCACGCGTAATCACGTGCGGCCGGGCGTATGACCAGCAAGCCGGTTGACCTTTCGTTGGCGTCGAGGTT
>JAISIU010000060.1 GCA_031261885.1 Bifidobacteriaceae bacterium | reverse complement strand
AGCACCCAGAAAGGCGTGGCGGCGGCCGAGAAGGCCAAGTACCAGCCGTCGGACTCGATCACGACGAAGCACCAGCCGATGGCCAGAGCGATGCCGATCGCGACGGTCGCGACGCGCGCTGCGCCGACGGCGTTCGTGGGCCACGCCGGTTTGTGTGTCTGCCGCGTCATCGTGCGTTCCTTCCCGCCGCCGGTTCGGACGGCCGCCATTATAGGCAGCCGTTTCCAGGCATCGCGCAAAGTTTTGCAGAACTGGGTGGTTTCGCTCACGGTATACGCGCTGGTCAGCGGCCTGGATGTCCGATGCCGACCGAGCCGGTGGGCGGGAAAGTCGGCAAAACTTTGCGCAATCCGGGAGGGGATAGGTTCGGGGGATGAGTTCTCACAGCGCGAACCGGACGTTGGTCCTGATGCGGCACGGGCAGGCCCAGGCGGGCGAGGGCGGGCCGGACTTCACGCGGCGGCTGACGCCCCGCGGGAGGCGGCAAGCGATGGACGCGGGCCGGAGCCTGGCCGCGGCCGGTCTGGTCCCGGACCTCGTGATCGTGTCGGGCGCGACGCGCGCCCAGGAGACGTGGGCCCGGGTCGCCGAGGGGTTGTCCCTCGGCCTGCCGCGCGGTGGCGCGGAAGCTGCGGCATCGGACGCGGCCACCCAGGTGAGTGGAGCGCCGGTTAGTGCCGAGAGCGCGGCCGGTGGAACGGCATCGGACGCGGACGCCGCGCCCGGGTTCCGGGTCGTGGTGAGCGACGCGCTCTACTCCGGGTACGTCCGGGAGCTGGTCGGCGTGTTGGGGGAGGCCGTGGGCGGCGCCGATCCGGGAATCGTGCTGGTCGTGGCGCACAACCCGACCGTGTCGGCGGCGGCCTCCCGGCTCTCGGGCCTCGGGTCCGCGCCGGACGCGCTGGCCCGCGCCGAGGCCGGGCTGCCGACCTCGTCCTACGCGGTGCTGCGGCTCGGCGCCATCGGCTGGGCCGAGGTCGGCCACCTGCCCCTCCACCTGGCCGAGGTCGTCACCCCGGCCGCCTGACCGGGTCGTGGGGGCTGATAGCGTTTTCTCCATGCCTCGCTTTGATGCCTTCCGCGCGCTGCGCTATGCCCCGGGAACCGACCTCTCGAAGACCTGCTCCCCGCCCTACGACGTCCTGTCCACCGACGAGGCCGCCCGCCTGCGCGCCTCCGACCCGCGCAACATCACGATCCTCGACGTGCCGGAGGGCCAGGACCCGGCCCGCTACGACCGCGCCGGCCAGGCGCTGGGGCGCTGGCGGGACGAGGGCGTGCTCGTGCTCGACGACGCGCCGAGCTTCACGATCTACCGCATGGCGTTCACCGACCAGACCGGGGCGCATCGCCAGATCGCGGGCGTGCTCGGCGCGCTCGAGGTCGTCGACGAGGGCGCCGGCGGCGTCCTGCCGCACGAGCGGACCACGCCGAAGGCCTCGACGGACCGGCTCGACCTGACGCGGGCCACGAAGACGAATATGAGCGCCGTCTGGGGCCTGTCCCTGGCCGCCGGCCTGACGGACGCGCTCGCGGCTGCGGGCGAACCGGTCGGCGAGTTGGAGGCCGAGGGCGTGGTCCACACCGTGGAGCGGGTCACGGACCCGGCCCGGATCGCCCTGATCAGCGAGATCATCGGCTCCGACGACGTCCTGATCGCGGACGGCCACCACCGCTACGGCGTGGCCCGCCAGTACCGCGACGAGGTCCGCCGGGCCACGGGCCGGACGGACACGGACGCGGAGCTGACCATGACGTTCGTGGGCGAGCTGACCCCGTCGCAGCTGTCGATCGAGGCGATCCACCGGCTGTATTCGGGCGTCACGTTGGAGCAGCTGCGGGCCAAGCTGGCCGGGTCGTTCGACATCGCGCCGGCGCCCGCGCCCACGCCCGGCATGTTGGCCGAGATGGTGAACTCGGGCCGGTTGGTCCTGTTGGCGCCGGACGGCACGGCCGAGTGGCTGGCGCCGAAGCCCGGGGCGTTCGAGGGCGTCCGCGCGCTGGACGGCGCCTACCTGGAGCACGCGCTGGCCGGGCTCGACGCGACGGTCTCCTACCAGAACGGGCTCCAGGAGACCGTGGCCGCCGTCAGCGGCACGGGCTCGATGCTCGGCACCGAGGCGGCGGCCGGCGGCGTCACGGCCGGCGTGCTGATCCGCCCCACGTCGATCGACGAGATCCTGCGCACGGCCCGCGAGGGCCTGCTCATGCCCCCCAAGTCGACGTTCTTCACCCCGAAGCCCAGGACCGGCCTCGTGGTCCGGCCGCTCGCCGTCTGAGGCCGCGGCCGCTGAGAACATCTGGGCGCGACCCGGCGTGGAGGCTAATGGCAGAAAATGGCCTCCAAAACAACCATCAGCCTCCACGCTCGGAATGGCTGGAGTGGCCGGAGCGGGGAGAAACCGGGGCCGCTTTTCGCCGGGCGGCGGCGGTAGCGTAAGCAGTAGGCGTCCGATGCCGGTCCAAGACTGAGGGTCCATCGGTCGCGTCCGTCCAACGGTTCCGTGGGCGGCCGGTCCCCTGTGCCGGCGGCCTCGGTGGAAAGGAAACGTCCCTATGCCCACATCCGTCTCCGTGGCGGCGGGCGCCGGCGCCAAGCCGGGCCTGCTGACCTCGATCGGCGGCCTGTTCGCCCGCAGCCAGGTGGCGCGGCGCACGGCCGCGTCCGTTTTCTTCGTCGCGCTCGGCCTCGTGCTGCCGCTGGCGACGCCGCACATCCCGGCCGTCGGCAACGCGCTGCTGCCGATGCACATCCCGGTCCTGCTCTGCGGCCTTCTGTGCGGATGGCAGTACGGCGCCGTGGTCGGGCTGATCCTGCCGCTGCTGTCCTCGGGCCTCACGGGCATGCCGCCCATGCTGCCGATCGGCCTCGGCATGTGCGTCGAGCTGGCCGTGTACGGCCTGGTCAGCGGCCTGCTCGGGCAGTATCTGCCGAAGCGTCTGGG
>JAISIU010000339.1 GCA_031261885.1 Bifidobacteriaceae bacterium | reverse complement strand
TGAAGCCGTAGCCCTGTTCGGCGATTGGATCGAGCAGCTCAGGCAGATGCGTCGGGTCCATTTGAGCGTCGCCGGCCATGACCACGGAGACATCGCACCCAAGCTTCAATGCCCGGCGGTGGCCCGTAATGATCGCGCCACCAACGCCCTTGTTGACCCTGTGCACCAACACTTCCGTGCGGGCGTCCGCAGCGGCCCGGGCCGTGTCGCCGGTCGCGTCCGGGCTGGCGTCGTCAACCACGAGGATGTGGTCGACGAGACCGGGCATGGTCTGGATGACTTGGGCGACGTGCGCCTCCTCCTTGTAGGCCGGCACGACTGCGGCCACCGTCAAACCCTTGTACAAGCTCTTCCATTCAACTGCGCACCTGCGAGTCTGGCCGCAGGAATGAGCCAGAAGGTGCGACTACTTGGGGATCGTTCGTGCCCAGCATAGCGGGCCTGCCTCGTGAACGGGCTGTCGAGATGGTGGTTTGACGAACCCACGAACGAGGCTCCAGGTGCCGGGACGTGGAGGTGCGACGGCACTTTCTGAGACCCGCCCGAGCGACGTGGGGGGGCTAGCGTTGGTGAGGCTGGTTTGTGCAGGACTGGTCGGAGGTTTCCTGATGACTTCGAAAGTAATGACCGTTGCTTCGACCGGCGGGCCGGGTCGTCATCGGGCGCGCGTGATAACCGGCTCGGGAGCGAGAAAGAGTCGATCCGCACGGTTCGCCGCGCCCGCCGTGCCCATCGCGGTTGCCATCGTGTTGTCGTGTGCGACCCAGTTCTTTTTCCTCAACGACCGGGACTATGGGAACGGCGCGGGGATCATGGCGTACACCGGGTGGGCGATGTCGCAAGGGCGGACGATCTACAGGGAGACTTGGGAGAACAAGGGCCCGCTCCTGTACCTCATCAACGAGCTCGGTGTCCGAATCGACTACTGGCACGGCATCTTTGTCCTTGAACTCGGGTGCCTCGTGGCAACGGCTGCGCTCGTTTACGCGTTGGCGCGGCAGGTGACGGGGCGGGTGTTGGCGTCGGCGGCGTCAAGCCTCGCGTTGCTGACGTTGGGACTGACCTTGTCGGGCGGGAACTTGGTCGAGGAATACTCGATGCCATTCGCTTGCACTGGTGTGCTGGCGGCGGTTCGGCTGACACTTGGGCGTGGTAGGCGCTGGCCGTGGGCTGCCGCGTATGGGGCGTGCCTCGCGCTGATCGTCGAGCTGAGGTTCAACATCGTGGCGGTACCCGGAGCCTTTGCGATCTTCGCTCTCGTGGCGCTTACGAAGCGGAATGGCTTTGGTCGGATGATGGGCACGGCAGGGGTGGCCGTCGGTGCGATGGGCGTGGCAGGCGCGCCCGTTGCCTGGTATTTGGCCCGGCGCGGGGCACTGCGGGCGGCCATCCGCACCGCATACACGGGTGTGATGGGCGATTGGGGGTGGAGTGGCCAACAGCGCTTCGAACATGCGGTTGGCCTGTTGGGACTATTCCTCGGAGCCGCAGGAGTGGCGGCTCTCCTGGTTGCGTTCACGTGCTTGGCAGTTGCTGCGCTGCGCCGGCACGACAGGCCGTGGTCGCCTCGCGCGTACCTCGTCGCCGCTTCCGCATTGGCGCTCGTGGCCAACGTCGGAGCGAACTCGCTGTCCGGAAACGGGGATATGAACTACTACATCACGTTTGTGCCCGCTCTCGCCGTGCCCTATGCGTGGACGCTGGAGCGTGGGCGGTGCTGGCTCAATGAGCACTGGTGTGTTGGTGAAAGTGCGGTGGCGGTCTTGGCGGCAGCCTCCATCGTCATCGGTGCCCCGGGCGTCGCGAGAGTCGTCTCCGACGTTCAGGGAACGAATAGTGGTGATCCGGCCCAATATGAGCAGGCGTACGCGTACGTCGATGCGTATACGACACCCAGACAGACGGTGCAGGTTTTCGGCGCTGCCGGGGTGCAGATCAACTACGGCTCACAAAGGTTGTCTGCCTCCAAGTACCCCTATGACATGATGAGCTTCCTCCAGCCGCGCCAGCGAGCAGTCAACGCCGCGATCGCCGAGACGGTCATTGAAGGGAAGCCCGCCATGGTCCTGTTCCCGACCACCGCATACGTCCAGACCTTCGAACAGGCCCTGACGAGCGCCCAGAGAGCACATTTCAAAGCCGCTCTGGGTACGCTCTACCAGGAGCCGGAGACCGTGCCGGGGAACTCCTACGTCTCCTACCGCCTTAAGGCGTAGTGTCGGCGGCGCGTCAAGCGGGACTGGCTCGATGGGTAGGCTATCGTGGCGAAGAGCCGACCATGTGCCAAGCGAAAGGCGAATTGTGATCCCCATTTCACGTGTCCAACTGCCCCAGGCTGCGCTGGAGGGCGTGGCCGACGTTCTCCGGAGCGGAATGCTCGCACAGGGAAAGGTCGTCGAGGAGTTCGAGCAGAAGTTCGCCGAGCTGACGGGAGCCAAGTATGGCGTGGCCGTCACGAGTGGCACCACGGCTCTCGTCGCGGCCGTCCAGGCGTTGAACCTGAAACCGGGCGACGAGGTGGTGACCAGCCCGTTCACCTTCGTCGCTACTCTCAACGCGATCCTGGAGGCCGGGGCGACGGCTGTGTTCGCGGACATTTCCGACGATGACTTCAACATCGACCCGGACCTGATCGAGCAGGCGATCACGCCGAAGACGAAGGTGCTCATGCCCGTCCACCTATACGGGCAGGCGGCCCGAATGGACCGCATCATGGCGATCGCCCAAGCGCACAGACTCCAGGTGATCGAGGACGCCGCCCAGGCCCACGGCGCCGAGTTCAACGGCCAAAAGGTCGGGTCCTTCGGTGTCGGCTGCTTCTCGTTCTACGGGACCAAGAACTTGACCACGGGCGAGGGCGGCATGGTGACCACCTCGGACGCGGGACTGGCCGACACGCTGCGCGTGATGCGCAACCAGGGCATGAAGGCCCGCTACCAATACGAGATGGCCGGTCACAACTACCGCATGACCAACGTGCAGGCCGCGATGGGCATCCCGCAGATCGCCACCTACACGCAACAGGTCCAGGCGCGTCAGGCCAACGCTCAACGGCTGATCGAGGGTTTGGCGGGGATCCCCGGATTGGTGACGCCCAAGCAGATGCCGGGGCGGTCGCATGTTTGGCACCAGTTCACGGTGCGGGTCACGAAGGACGCCAAGCTCGGCCGCGACGAGTTCGTCGACGGCCTGAGGGACAAGGGCGTGGGTTCGGGGATCTACTATCCGCGCGTCGTGTTCGATTACCCCACCTATCTCAACCATCCGCGGGTTCGGGCCAGCGTGGTGCCGGTTGCCAGCCGTGTCGCCACCGAAGTCGTGTCCCTGCCGGTCCATCCGGGGGTTAGCTCCGAGGACCTGGATCAGATCATCGCTGCTGTCCGGGAGCTGCTCGCATGAACGCCCGTCCCCGAATCATGCTCGTCGGCGCTGGTTCCATGGGCTCCAACCACGCCCGCGTCATCGCCCAGAACGAGGCCTGCGACCTGGCGGTTGTTGTCGAGGCGTCCGAAGATGCCGGCAGGCGCGCCGCTGAGCGCTGGAGCGCTACTTACCGGCCGGAGATTGGGTCGCTACAGGGAATCGATGCTGTCGTCATCGCGGCCGCCACCGAAGCCCACTACGACCTTGCCTCCCAGGTGCTCGCGGCTGGGTTGCCCGTGTTCGTGGAGAAGCCGCTGACTCCGTCGCTCGACCAGACGAAGGCGCTGCTAGATGCCTCCCGAAGGGTCGGTGTGCCGATCATGTGCGGTTTCGTCGAACGCTATAACCCGGCCGTCCTGACGGCCCGGGCGCTGGTCGGCTCGCCCGTCCTGTTCCAAGCCACGAGGCATTCGCCCTACACGCCGCGCATTCGGCAGTCGGTCGCGTGGGACCTGATGGTCCACGACGTCGACATGGCCGTGGGCTTCATGGGCGGGCAAGTCAAGTCCGTGAGGGGTGTGGGGTCCGTCGTCGTGCCGGGCGCGGTGCCCGACGCGGAGGACATCATGGAAGCGGCGATTCTGTTCTCCACGGGTGGGATCGCGACGATCTCCGCCTCGCGCACCGCCCAGTGCAAGATGCGGTCGGCCTTCGTCTACGAACGGGAACGGCAGATCGAGATTGACCTACTACAGCGCAACGTCGTGATCCGACGCAGCGTCGGCCAGGACGTGTTCACTGAGGACGCGCTCGGCAACCAGCGGAGTTACAAGCAGCAGTCCGTCATCGAGATTCCGGAGATCGTCACGGCACGCGAGCCGCTGGCGTCCCAATTGGACCACTTCCTCAAACTCGTGGCCGGTAGCGCCGACGCGGACCAGGAACGTTCGTCGATCCTGCCGGCACACGATGTCGTCGCCCGGGTCGTCGCGTCAGCGGCGGCCGCCCGGGCGGAGCAGTAGGAGACGGGAGCAGTGCCGAACCGAATTGCCCCCAGCGCCGTCATCGGACCCGACGTCACACTCGGCGACGGCAACATCATCGGGCCCGGCGCGGTGATCGCCGGGCCTGCCACCATCGGTGACGACAACTGGATCGGCCCGGGAGTCATCATCGGCGGACCGCCCGAGATCCGTGGCGCGGAACACGCGCCGGACTGGCTGGAACGGCCAGCTGGGCTGCCCGTCGAAATTGGTAGTCACAACATCATCCGCGAGCACGCTGTTATTACTGGTGGGTCGCGCGGCGCCACCGTGGTCGGCGACGACTGCTACATCATGTCCAAGTGCCACGTCGCCCACGACGGTCAGATCGGTGACGGTGCGACCATGTCGATCGGCGCGACACTGGCTGGCCACGTGCACGTCGGAGCTAGTGCGAACATCGGCATTGGGACGGTGGTACACCAGTTCCGCTGGATCGGAGCGGGTGCGATGGTCGGCATGGGTACGGTCGTCACGCATGATGTGCCGCCATATGCGAAGGCCTACGGCAATCCAGTGAGGGTCCATTCGGCGAACACTGTTGGTATGTCCCGCTCAGGGGTTGACGAGACTGTGGTCGCGGTGATCGATGCCGCATACCAGGCCGGAAAGGATCCGCTTGACAGCGGTGCGTCATTAGGGAAGCTGGCTGGAGTATTCGCGGCTTGGGCGCGGCGACCGAAGTGAGGACGGGAATGTTGAGGCAGAGGACACGGGGCGTGAGAGTCGTCGATATCACAGTTCCCGGGCGCGCGATCGGATGACCTCCGACTAACTCCGGACGAAATAGATGACCTGATGCGTAGCACCCTGACACCTCGCCATGCGGCGAAACTACGGCCCATGGCAAGGTCAGTGCGGGTGGGCCATCGGCTGGCGGCAGCGATTGATGCTTCTTGTGACTGCGCGGTGCTTGGCTTCGGGGCAGGGACCTTGTGGTACTGGATATCGCTGGCGGGAGTGCCGCTGTGGCCCATCGTTCCGATCAGTCTGGGTGCGTTCGGTGCGGCGGCCGGATGGCGGTTGAGACATCACTTCTATCCGAGGATCCCAACTATTGGCCGCGCTGACCTCTGGGCGGTGGGAATCAGCCTAGGGATCGCGTTGATGTCGTCGATAATCGTGCGGTTGGACGCGGACGATGCCTCCTACGTGGCCAGGACTCAATGGACCATCGACACGGGTCTGCCATCCAGCGGTCATGACATCTTTTACGGGAGCGGTGGAACGCTCGGTGACTCCATTGGCCCTGTGCCCTATCTCGCGAGTTAAGAGACCCTCCTTGGTGCACTGTCTAGGCCGTTCCATGCCGCGGCCGGCACAGTCGTGTGGAGCATTTTTGAACCCGTATGTGCCATCTTCGTGGCGTGGGCGTTGTGGATGGCGGCGCGTGCGTTGAGCGCCCGTCGGCCACTAGCCGTGCTGGTTGGTGCACTGGCCTACCTGATGCTTGGGGGCTGGAGTCCATCGAAGAACGGGGCTGGAGAGAGCTGGGGCAATCTGTCGTTTGAGCGCTGCTGGGAGGGGAAGGTGATCTTCGTAGCGATTCTGGTACCTTACTGCTTCGCCGTGATGGCACGCTTGTCTCACCGACACCGTCCCAGTCTGGCAGGAATATGCCTCTTGCTGGGACTGTCAGTGTCGTCCGTCGGTCTCACCTCGAGCGCTACGTTCGTGATGTGCGCTGTTGCCGGGGTGTGGTTGATAACAGAGCTGTGGGCCAAGCGAATCTTCGCGGCTTTCGCGGGGGCTGCGGCTATGGCGTTAGCACCGGTCGGAGCTGGCTTGGTCGTGGTGTCGGTCGGGTGGGTCCCTGTGGGGACGGCGATAAATCCGAACTCAGCGACGCAGGTGACCGTGCTGGGGCGCCGGGCGGAGGTCACCACGGTTGTCTGGCAATGGATCGAGGTCCTCGGCACGGGGTGGCCGGCCCTGTTGGTGGCAGTTGCTGGAGCCGCTGCTGTCATTGGGGTTGTCGCGCGACGCAGTCTTGCCGCGTCGGGATGGCGCGGACAGCGGTTGATGGCCATCGCGGTGGGAGTGGGGCTTGTAGTGACGCTCCCTGGAATCTACACGGTGGCGCTGGCCGCGGCCGGGTCCGATGCTGTCCTTTGGCGTCTGACGTGGGTCGTTCCGGTACCACTGCTTGTGGGTCTCTTGTGCGGGTTGCCTGCGCGGCGTTGGGCTATGCCGGCAGCACCGGCCATGATCGCGATCGTGGCCGTATTGGGAGCGGCAGGGCAGCCGATCTGGAAGTACTGCACCTGGGTGGCTCCTGGGACGTGGAACGAGCCAGCGTGGGCGTTGAACGGTGCCCGATGGGTGGAGGAGACCTTGGGCGGCTCGCATAGCGGCGCGCCAGACGAGTATGCCGCGCCCCTGGCGGTGTCGATTGCGGTATCGGCTTGGACGACTCGATACCACCCTGTCGCGAACCGTTATTACCCTGCGGCGGGCATGGACGAGCCCCACTGGCATGTGGAAGAACGGGCCACGATCTACTCGGTCGCGGAGGGCGGTGCGTCTAAGACGGACGTCGCGAGCATCAGATCGGCGCTCGGTACGTTGAACCTCGGCGTGTTCTGCGCGTTGGAGACGAAGAACAATGCCGGTCTTGGTAGCGCGCTGGGTGGTGACTGGCGCCTGGGCTTTGAGCAGAGCAGGTTCGCGTGCTGGAAGCGGGTGACGAGTTAAGCTTCTCCGGTCGCCCGGTGGGGCCGTCAGTGTCAGCCAGCCGCTTAAACAGCCACCTCGGGGAAGATGCGCGGCAGCCGGGCCAGGTAGTCGCCGTAGCCGCTCTTCGCGTAGCGGTCCGCCAGGCGGCCCAGCTGGTCCGTGTCGATCCAGCCGTTGCGCCACGCGATCTCCTCGATGCAACCCACCTGGAGGCCCTGACGCTGCTCCACGGCGCGGACGTATTCGGCGGCCTGCATCATCTGCTCGAACGTCCCAGTGTCGAGCCACGCCGTGCCGCGCTCCAACTTGGCGACGCGCAACCGGCCCTGCTCGAGGTAACGCTGGTTGACGGCCGAGATCTCCAGTTCCCCGCGCGGGGATGGCTTGATGGACTTCGCGATCTCCACGACGTCGTGGTCGTAGAAGTACAGGCCCGGCACGGCCCAGTTGGACTTGGGATGGGCGGGTTTCTCTTCGACTGAGAGGGCCTTGCCGGCGGCGTCGAACTCGACGACGCCGTAATGCTCAGGGTCGGAGACCTGGTAGGCGAAGATCAGCCCGCCGTCGAGGTCCGTGTTGCCGCGCAGCGCCCGGCCCAGGCCCGTGCCGTGGAAGATGTTGTCGCCGAGCACGAGGGCGGCCCCGCCGTCGCCGATGAAATCCTCACCGAGGATGAACGCCTGCGCCAGCCCGTCCGGCGACGGCTGCACCTTGTACTCCAGCCGCATCCCGAGGTCGGAGCCGTCGCCCAGCAGCGCTTCGAACGCCCCGGCGTACTCGGGCGCCGTGATGATCAGCACCTCGCGGAGCCCGGCCGTCATGAGCGTGGCCAGCGGGTAATAGACCATCGGTTTGTTGTAGACGGGCACCAGCTGCTTGCTCGTCCCCTTCGTGATGGGCCACAGGCGGGAACCCGATCCGCCCGCCAGGACGATGCCGCGCATTGCCATCGTGCTCACGCCGCCTTTCCAGTGGTGGGGGACGACGCCGGGCCGCCCGGTCCGGCAGAACCGTCACGGGCGGCATCGGCCGCCTCCCGCGCGACGTGCGCGCGAAGCGCGGCGTCGCCGTCGGTCGGCGTGAACCCGGCCCGTTCGATCTTCGAGAGGTCCAACGCGGACGATGCCGGGCGCGGCGCGATCGGCCCGGCCTGGCCCGCGTAGTAGGCGGCCGTCGTCACGGGCGTCACCTCGTCGGGGGAGTGGCCGAGCAGCTCGAAGACGCGGGCCGCGATCTGGGCCCAGCTCTGGGTGGGGCCCTCGCACGTCAGGTTGTACGTCCCGTACGGCGCGCCGCTCGTGAGCAGATGCACGATGCCGGCCGCCAGGTCTCGCGTGAAGGTGAGCCGGCCCACCTGGTCGTCCACGACGGTCGGTTTGATGCCGCGGGCGGCGAGGGACGCCATCGTGCGCACGAAGTTCTTGCCGTCGCCGATCACCCAACTGGTGCGGACCACGTAGTGGCGCGGCACTGCGCCGACGATCGCGTCGCCGGCGGCCTTGGTCTGGCCATAGACGGAGATCGGGCAGAACGGGTCGGATTCGGTGTACGGGCGCGTGGCCGTGCCGTCGAAGACGTAGTCGGAGGACACGTGGACCAACGTCAGGCCGTGCGCCGCCGCGACGGCCGCGAGGTTGGCGAAGCCCTTGACGTTGGCCTGCCAGGCGGCGCGGCGGCCGTCCGGGGTCTCGGCCCTGTCGACGGCCGTGTAGGCGGCCGCGTTCACGATGGCCTGGTAGCCGGCCCAGTGGCGGGCGGCCTCCAGGCCGTCCGGGGCGGCGATGTCGAACGTGTCGATGTCGACGTATTCGTAGAACGGGCTGTTGCCGAGCTGGGCGTGGAGGGCGCGGCCGAGCTGGCCGTTGCAGCCGACGATCAGTGTCTTGCGCGGCGCGAGCGGTGTCACGTCCGGGAGGAACGGATGTTTCTTGTCCTTTTCTGAGACCGTGGCCTGATCGAGCGGGATAGGCCACGGGATCGCGACCGTCGGGTCGGCCTGGTTCAGCATCGAGTACGTCGCGTCGGGGGACCAGTGGTCGTTGACGAGGTA
>JAISIU010000327.1 GCA_031261885.1 Bifidobacteriaceae bacterium | reverse complement strand
TGACCGAAAGCGCATAGGTCACCACGCTCAGCGTCGCCGCTTGCGATTCGACCGTTGCCGTGACCGTGGTGGCCCGTAGGCGGTACTGCTTCCCGTTCAGCCCGCTCTCCACCGGGCCGACGCTCAACGTGGCCGTCGTGGTGCCCGAGTACTTGCCGCCCTCGGAGAGGTCTTTCCACGTGCTGCCGCTGTCCGAGGATTCCTGCCACCGGAGCGATGGGGCCGGGTAGCCCGTCACCGTGGCCGTGAAGGTAGCAGTTTGACCGGAGCGCACGGTTTGGTCGGACACCCCCGTGAGCACAGGGGCCGTCTGCTCGGCAACGGTCCAGCTGGTCGTTGCCGAGCCGTCCGGAGAAACCACCTTGTACGTTCGCGGCGCGGAAAGATCCACCTCGGTGCCCGAGGCCGGGGCAACCGAGCGGCCGACGGGCCAGATGAACGGGGTCACATTCTTGCTGGTGAGGCCCGCAAGCCCGACCGTTCGGGCGTCGTGGTCCAGCGTTGTGGTGGCGCCCGGAACGTCGTAGACCGCGATCAGGCCCTCACCCGGCTGGTACGCCCGGGCCGTCCGCGTCGAGGTCTTGCCGGCCACCGCAGTACCGATAGCCTGGATAGTCGCCGGGTAGTAGTAGCTCACGCTCCCGGCCGGCGGCTGCGTGGAGGCGGCAAAGGCCGCAGCGGCACCGGCGCCGCCTGTGGATCCGACATCGCGGAAGACCACGGCCTCCAGGCCGGTCGAATTGAAGCTACTGACGCCGGCCGACGAGTCCACCGTCAGCTCCACGTTATCGGATGCCGGCAGTTCCACCACGCGCAGCGCCGACTCCCGGCCGACTACACTGCCGTCGCCGCCGAAAGCCATTAAACCGATTTTCAGGCGCACAGCGGCGGCGCCATCAATGCGAACCGCCTGAAGCAACGTGTTTCCAAACGCCGCACTTCCGATTGAAGTGACGCCATCGGGAATCGTCAGCGTGCCGCCCAGAGACGAAGCGAAGAAAGCCATATTGCCAATCGCCAGGTTTGTGGCCGGTTTACTCAACGTCAGGCTCGTCAAGCCAGTTTTAGCAAAGGCAGAATCGCCAATGCTGGTGACGGAGGCTGGGATCGTCAGCGGGCCCGTGAGGTTAGTATCATCCTCGAACGCGCTAGCGCCAATACTCGTGACGGAGGACGGGATCGTCAACGGACCGCTGAGGGAAGCCATCTCAGTGAACGCGTAGTCGCGGATGGCCAGTGTCGTGGCCGGACTGCTGAACGCCACGTTTGCGAAACCGGTATTCTCGAAGGCTTTGTAGTCGATCGATGTGACGGAGGACGGGATCGTCAGCGTGCCTGTCAGCGTCGAGACGCCAGAGAAGGCCTGCTTGCCGATCCTCGTCAGACCAGTGGCGCCGGTCAGGTCCAGGCCCGTGAGCGAGGTTCCCGTGAGGGCGTTCTCGCCGATCTCCGTCACCTTGTAGCTCTCGCCGCCGGCCGTCACCGTGTCCGGCACGGTCAGGACATTCGACGGAATCGGCTTCGCGCACTTGGTCCGTTTCACCAAGGAGACCGCAGGCGGGGACGTCGAAGTCACCTTATACTGGAAGGGACCAGTAGAGCCGTTCGCCTTGCCGTTCGCGTCAGCGCAGAATTCGCCGGTGCCCGCGATAACACTCCACTTGGTGAACTCGGTTCCGTCCGGTGAGACCACCATGTACGTGCGTGGCACGGACAGGTCCACGCGCTGGCCCGACTTCGGGTACACCGCCCGGCCAACCGGCCAGACGAGCGGGGTGACTACTGTGGTCGAGGAGAGACCCACCTTAACCGTGTGGGCGGCGGAATCGATCGTGCTGGTCATGCCCGGGGCGTCGTAAGCCGCGATCAGGCGCTCATTGCCCGAGTAGGCTATGGTCGGCACATTGCCGAGCGCCGTACCAATGGTGTTGTTGTACCCCTGCGGATAGTAGTAAAGCACGTCGCTGGACGGCAGCTTCCCCGAGCCGACCAAAGTCCTCGCCAGCGCGGCGCCATCTTCGGATCCCGTGTCGCGGAACACGACGGCCCGCAGACCAGGGACGTTCTGGAAGCTATACGCCGGCACGGAGCTATCCGCCTGCGCGGTCACCTTATCCGACGTGGGCAACTCCAACACGACGAGGTTGCTCATGTCGTCGAAAGCAGTATCGCCGATGGTGAGTGTTGTCTCCGGTTCGCTGAACGCCACGGCCGCAAATGAGGTTTTGGCGAAAGCACTGGTGCCAATGCTCGTCACGGATGGTGGGATCGTCAACGTCCCAGTGAGGTTCGGGAGGGACTTGAAGGCATAGTTGCCAATGGTTTGGAGCCAAGTAGCATCGCTCAGGTCCAAGCTCTTGATCCCCGTGAACCGAAATGCCCCGGCACCGATCGTCTCGATCGTATTGGGAATCGTCACGTTCTTCCCATCGAGGTTGCCGTCGCCCCCGGGAGACGCGCCGACGCGAGGTTGCTTGACGTAGGCCGCGTCGCCGATCCCAGTCACACGGTAGTCCACGCCCTCGTGACTCACTTTCGCAGGAACCTCGTAATCATTATTGGCGTCACTACCGCAGCTAACACTATTAGAGCCCGGTACAGACAGCATGGTCTTGCCGTCCGAGCTCGGGTAGGGGTCCTGGACTACCCAAACGCTCGTTCCATCGGCCTGGACTTGGTAAGCGGCCCTGTTGTTGCCGTTAGCGTCGCACGCCAAGAACTTCTTGTCAGCGGTCAGGGGGACCGACGAGGCGGGGGCGGCAACGAGGCCCGTGAAGACGACCGCCAGCGCGGCGATCAGGCCGCCAAGCGGCCCAACGGCCGATGGCGCAGCCCGCGGCGGCGCGCGCCGTCCTGGCCGGGCGAATGGTGGGTGTGAGAGAGGGCGCGGCCGTCGCGGCGCGCCTGCGTGTTCGGCATCGTAACTGACTCCTAGGAGTTCGCGGCCCGCGCCGACGGACCGGCCGCGCCCATCGAAGTGCGCACCCGTTAGCGTCCGTAGCAGGGGAGCGGGCCTGTGGATCGGTGCCTCGCACAACGCGAACCGGGAAGCACTATTCCGGATTTCAACCAGCAGCGAACACGCTCACGCCGATCCAGTAGGTGACGCGATAGGCGGTTCACCCCCGGCGATCAGGACTGACATTGGACCATTTCTGGCCGCGCTCCGCTGACGCGGACCCGGTCGGCTCAGGCGGCGACAGCGCCGTCCGGCGAGGCAAGCGACACGATCCGAACCGGGCCCTCCAGCCCGGAGGAATCCTTCGCGTTCTCCGTGTACAGCGCCACGTCGTTCGCCTTGGCCGTGGCCGCGATCATCAGATCGAGACGACGCGGCCTCGGCTCGCGGCCGGCCGCGAGCGTCAGCGCGACCATCTCCCCGTACGCCCGCGCCGCCCGCGCGTCGAAAGGAAGTGGGTTGAACCAATGCTCGGCTCGGTCCAGGCGCTGCCCGCGGGCGTACGCCTCAAGGGCACTGCCGGCCGTCGGAACGCCCTGCGCCAGTTCCGCCAGCACGATGGCGCACGTGCACGCCTCATCCGGCAGCGTCCCCGCACCCGCGTGATGCTCCAGATGGATGATCACATTCGTGTCCAGCAAGCCACGCGTGGGCG
>JAISIU010000314.1 GCA_031261885.1 Bifidobacteriaceae bacterium | reverse complement strand
AGGATTCCCTCGAAGAGCTCAAGGCTCGCCGCGCCGAGAAAACCGCCTCCACGGTCGACGAGGACGAGACCGAGGCGGCCGAGGGCTTCGAGCTGCCCGGCGCGGACCTCTCGAACGAGGAGCTCAGCGTCCGTGTCCTGCCCAAACAAGCCGACGAGTTCATGTGCTCGTCCTGCTTCCTCGTGAGGCACCGGTCCCAGCTGGACCACGTCACGAAAGACGGCCGCATGATCTGCAAAGACTGCGCTGCTTAGCCCCGCGTGGCGGGGCCAAGCAGCGCAAGGGCGCTGTGCTTGTCTGCCGCGTTTCCTCCGCTGCGCTGCGTCAACACGGACGTGGCCCGGTTTCGCTCTCGTCTGGTCCGATTCGCCGCGACCGATCTCCCAGGCGCTTGAACGCCTGGGAGCCATATGGGCTAGGCTCGGGCTCCGTGGGTATCCCCGATGACCGGTTGCCGGTGTTGCTGAGGCGCCTCGACCCCGAACTCGAGCCGCCGGCCTATCAGCACGCGGGCGACGCCGGCGCCGACCTCCGCACCACCGAATCCGTCACGATCCCGCCGCTCGGCCGCGTCACGGTCGGGACGGGTGTGGCGATCGCACTGCCGGCCGGCTATGTCGGTCTGGTCAACCCGCGTTCGGGCCTCGCGGCCCGCACCGGGCTCACGGTCGTGAACGCCCCGGGGACGGTCGACGCCGGCTACCGCGGCGAACTACGCGTCACGCTCGGCAACACGGACCCGACCACCCCAATCGTGCTGGAGCGCGGCGACCGCGTCGCACAAATCCTCTTCCAAAAGGTGGAGCGCGCCCGCTTCATCGAGGTCGAACGCCTGCCCGGCTCCGAGCGCGGCACCGCCGGCTTCGGCTCCACCGACCGCCCCGCCGCCGGGGCGGAGAACCCGAACCAACACGAAGGACACTGACAATGGGCCTATTCTCCAAACGGCACTCCAAGGACAACCCGGCGGAGCCGGCCGAGGACACGGCCGCGAACGGCGACGTCGCCACCCCGGCCGGGGACACGCCATCGGACGGCGATGAGACCGGCGAGCAGGCCGACATCGGCGACGACGCCGAGGAGACGGACGCCGGGGAAATCGACGAGGACGCCCCCGCCGAGCCGCTGCCGCCGCGCGACGACCTCGCGGACGGCCCGTTCGACGCCTCGGACGTCGACGGCATCGGCGACCGCATCGACCTCGGGTCGCTGTGGGTGCCGGCCGGCCCGGAGCTGACGATCCGCATGGAGATCGAGCGTGCCACGGGGCGGCCCGTGTCGGTCGGGATTTCCCGGGACGGCTCGACGCTGCAAGTCCAGGTGTTCGCCGCGCCGAAGACGACGGGCATCTGGGACGACGTCAGGGCGGATCTGAAGACCGCGATCACGTCGAAGAAGGGCACCGTCGAGGAAGCGATGGGCCCGTTCGGCGTCGAGCTCCACGCGAAGATCCCGGCCCGCACCTCGGACGGGCGGCAGGGCAAGCGGCTCATGCGGTTCATCGGCGTCGACGGGCCGCGCTGGTTCGTCCGCGGCACGCTGACGGGCAAGGGCGTTCGGCATGCGGAGGCGGCGGCGCCGCTGGAGCGCGTCTTCGCCGACATCGTCGTGAAGCGCGAGGACCGCGCGCAGCCGCCGGGGGAGCTGCTGACTCTGACCGCGCCGGGGCTCGACCTGGGCCCCAAGGAGGAGGCCGAGGAACGGCCCAAGACCAAGCTCAGACTGCCCAAGCGCGGTCCCGAGATCACCGAGGTCCGCTAGGCCATGGCCGCCGTCCCCGCCCCGGACCCGATCGGCATGGTCCGCGTGGCCGCGCCCGCGCCGCTCGTCGCGGCCGGCCGCTTCGGGATCGCGGAGCTCGGTCTGACCGAGGACGGCACGCCGGACTTCCAGGATCTGCCGGAGGCGCTTCGGCCCGTCCACATCGCGCGGCTGCGGGAACGGTCCCGGGCCACGGTGCTCGGGCACGTCAGGTCCGTGACGTTCAGTCCAGCGGGCGGGGCGCCCGCGTTCGCGGCCGAGGTAGCCGACACGACGGGCACGGTTCGGGTCGTGTGGCTCGGACGCCGCGAGATCCCGGGGATCGTGCCGGGGAGGCGCCTCGTACTGCGCGGCCTCGTCACGAAGTCGGGTTCGGAGTGGTGCCTGCGCGACCCACGCTATGAGCTGTTGCCGCCGTTGAGGCGACCGAGGAAGGGACCGCACCGATGAGCGAGAAGGCCGAGCGGCGCGGATCGCCCGCCGCCGGAGAACGGGACACGCCGGCCGCACCGGACCAACGGGCGGCGCTGGCGGCCGCGGCGCAACAGAGCGCGGACGCGAAGTTCCACGCGATCATGGGCGACGAGTTCTCGCTGCAGGCGGCCACCGGTGGCGTGCGCGGCATGATCGAGGCGATCGCCCCGGGCCTGTGCTTCGTCGTCGTGTACGTGGCGGCGTCGAGCCTGAAGTGGGCCGTGCTCAGCTCTCTGGCCGTCGCCGTGGTCGCGACCGTGATCCGGCTGATCCAGCGCACACCCGTGAGGCAGGCGTTGGGCGGCCTGATCGGCGTCCTGATCGGCGTCGTGTGGGCCTGGACCACGCACAAGGGCCAGAACTA
>JAISIU010000296.1 GCA_031261885.1 Bifidobacteriaceae bacterium | reverse complement strand
GGGGGAGCTGATCACCGATTCGGCCGTTGGCGTGGCGCTGCCGTGCACTTGGACGTCGTGGAGCGGGATGCGTTCCGACACCCATGGGAACACCCATTGCAAGAGGCAGAAGGCGATGGCCGCGACGACGACGATCAGCGTGAAGGCGCGGAACCAGCGCGGTCCCGGCAGGTGACGCCAGAGCGCTCCGTACATGTCCTTGACTTCACGCCTTTCTGTGGGCCGTGGGCTGGGTTGATCGGGTTCCCGGGGCGGGACTTGGAGGTCACTGTTTGCCGGGCGGGGTGAGGGCCTGGAGTTTGCCCTCGGATTTCTTGGTCCAGTACTGCATGTCGCCCCAGACGATATAGCGGCTGGTCGAGGCGTAGCGCGGGTGGCAGGTGGTCAGCGTGATGAGGCGGCGGGTGGGGACGGCGTTCGCCTGGTACGGCACGGGCCAGATGACGGCCATGTCGGTGGGGGCGACGATTTTCTCGGCGTAGACCTTGTAGACGAAGTAGTACTTGTCGGATTCGACGATCAGGAGGTCGCCGTCGCGCAGCTGTTGGATCTTGGCGAACGGTTCTCCGTATGTGATGCGGTGGGCGGCGAGCGCGAAGTTGCCGAGCTGGCCGACGTTCTGGGTGCCGATGTAGTGGCCGATCAGCCCCTTGTCGAGGACGGTCGCCTTGTCGGTGCCTTCCGCGATCGCGACGTTGTAGCTGTAGCCCCAGCGTGGCACGTGGAGGGACAGCCACGTCTTGCCGACCTTGGCGCTGCCGACGTCGGTCGGTGCGGTGTCCGGTTGGTATTCGGGGGCGTACTTGCCGCTGGCGGGGGCGATGTAGCCGGGCCGGTCGTGGACCTGTGCGATCGCGAGGTTTTGCAGCGGTTTCGTCGCGACGGAGCTCCAGACGACTTCCCATCCGACGAATAGCGCGAGCACGCAGCCGAGCGTGATGAGCAGCTCGCCGAGGGTTCCGGCGACGATCGCGCCGAGCGGGGTGCGGCGTTTCTTCTTGGTTCCCTGGTCCGGGGCGGCGGCCCAGGTGATGTCGAGTGGTTGGCCGAGCGCGCCGCCGGGTACGGCGATCGTGGCGCCGACCTTGTCCGGGGTGCGGTGGCGCTCGCGGCGCGGTCTCACCGAGCTGCGGGCGGGCCGTGTGCTCGAGTGCACGGGCATTTGGTGGCCCGTCACCTCGTTGCGGGACGCCGGCCAAACGGGCACCTCGGCGGGTGGGGTTGGTCTGGGCGTTGGGTCGGGGGGTGTGGCCGGCGCGGGTTGGGCCACGGCTGGGGCGTAGTCGGTGGACGATGCCGGCCAGCTGGGTTCGGCGGGCACGGCGCCGCGTGTGGTGGGCGTGGTGGGCGTGGCCGGGTGGGCGACGCGGCGGGCCGGGGTGGGCGCGGTGCCGGGGGCGGCGGCCCGCTTGCCCGCTTGGGGCGCGGCCTGGGCGGGTTCGGGCTGGATTTTGCCGAAGCTGCGTGTCTCCAGGATGGCTTGCAGGTTGGCGAGGGTGGCGGGCGCTGAGGGGGGCGTCGCGGGACCCGCGTGAGGGGAGGAGGGGGTGGGGGCGAGCGGGTCTGTTTGGTGGCTCGGATCGTTCTGGTTCGGGGTGAGTGGGCCGGGGCCGCCGGTTGGGGACTGGTTCGGCTCGGGTGGCCGGTTTGTCATGTGGCGCACACCTTCCTATTGCCCGTTGGCGTTCGCGACGTACCGCAGGGTGATGCTACCGCCCGAGTAGCCGTCGATGCTGATTTGATCGCTGGTTTTCACGGACCAGCCGAGGCCGAGCTCGGCCGCGTCGCGGCGGTATCCGGCCGTCAGGCTCGATGTTTGGGCGGCTTTGGCGAGTTTGGCGGCGTCGCCGATCGCCTCGATTTTGTAGGGCGGCGAATAGGTGCGGCCGGCCACGTACAGCACGGAGCCGACGCAGCGGATCGCGGCGACCGATGTGATGCGTTGGCCCTGGACGGCGACGGCTTCGGCTCCGGCGGCCCATAGCGTGTTGAGGACCGATTCGATGTCCTGCTGGTGCACCACGTACAGGTCGAGCGGGAGCGAGTCGGAGCCGGTGTCCGCCTGCGCGGTTGGCGCGTCGGGGGAATCGTTCAACGTGATCGTGACGCCGGGCCCCTGGACGGTCTCACGGCCGGCTTGGACCGAGAGGTCGGTATCGGTTTTGGGCGTGGCGCCGCCGCCGGCCACCTTTTCCGTCAGGGCGTCGACCTCGCCGGACAGTTGTTTGTTCGCGTCCTCCAGCTGGGCGACTTGTTTGTTCGCCTGGCTCACGAGCCCGGCCAGGTCGGAGACCTGGCCGCCGGAGTCCCGGAAGGCGTGGGAGCAGGTGACGAACAGCAGGCCGGCGAGCCCGGCGACGGCCGCCACCGCGAGCCTGGACCGGAGCGGGGCCCTGGCTTTGCCATGCCTGGCCGCGGCGGCCGTGTGCCCGCCGTCGGCGTGCCGCGCCCGGGGCGCCCCGCCGGGGGCGCCGGTTCCGTCGGGCGCGCGGTCCGGGGACCCGCCCGGGGCGGGTGTGGGCGCGCTGGTGACTGGCGTCATCGGGCACCCCCTTCCGGGTCCGGTTGGCGGGCGCGTCACCCACCATGCTTTCCGTCCACTACGCTAGAGGAGGTTAACTACGTCCGTGCCGCCTTTGGCCGCCGCGCGTCCCGCAAAGTTTGCTGGGAGCCGGGGGCGGGCGTCCAGCAGAAAGCGAGGAGTTCGCCGTGCCAGAGTCCAGGTCACGCGAGAAGAAGAGCACCTCCTACACTCCGCCGCCCGGCAAGCAGGGTGTCAAGCCGAGTCCCAAGTGGTGGGCGCCGCTCATGGTGGTCCTCATGCTGGTGGGCCTCGCCTATGTGGTCCTCACGTATCTGCAGCTGCTGGTGCCGTCGGCGCTCGGCAACTGGAACCTCGGCATCGGGTTCGCCGTTCTGCTGATCGGCTTCCTCATGACCATGCGTTGGCGCTGACGGGCCAGCGAGGTCACAGCGTGCCGCGCAACGCGGCGCGCAACACGTCCAAACCGACCGAGCCCAGGCGCAGCGCCCGGGTATGGAAATCCTTGAGGCTGAACGGCCGGCCCGCGCTCGCGGCCCGCGCCTTCGCCTCGTCGCGCAGTTCCTCCCAGATGCGTTGGCCGATTCGGTAGCTCGGGGCCTGGCCCGGCCAGCCGAGGTAGCGTTCGAACTCGAACTTCAGGAAGCTGTCCTCCATCGCGACGGTGCGGCGCAGCAGGTTCCAGCCCTTGTCCGCGTCCCAGGTCCCGCCGCCCCATGCCTCGGGGCACGGCTTGGCCAGGTGGACGCCGATGTCGAACACCACGCGCGCGCAGCGGAGCTTTTGCGAATCGAGCATGCCGAGCCGGTCGCCCGGGGTGGCGAGGAAGCCGAGGTCGTCCATCAGGCGTTCGGCGTAGAGCGCCCAGCCCTCGCCGTGGCCCGAGACCCACACACCGACCTTGCGCCACCGGTTCAGGTCCGGGTCCTGGATGGCTGTCGCCATCTGCATGTGATGGCCGGGCACGCCCTCGTGGTACACGGTGGTGCGTTCGAACCACGTGTTGAACTCCGTGACCCCCGGCGGCACGCTCCACCACATGGTTCCGGGCCGCGTGAAGTCCTCGTTCGGGCCCGTGTAGTAGATGCCGCCGTTTTGTGTGGGCGCGATGCGGCAGTCCAGGCGGCGCATCTGGTCGGTGAAGTCGAAGTGCGTGCCGTCGAGGAAGTCGATGGCCTGGTCGGCTGTCTCCTGCATCCAGCGTTGCAGGGCGTCGGTGCCGTGGAGCTGGTAGGCGGGGTCACGGTTCAGGATTTCGACGGCCTGGGCTTTCGTGGCGCCGGGGCCGGCGATCTGCGCGGCCACCGCGCGTTCCTCCCGGTCCACGTGGGCCAGCTCGGCCAGGCCCCACTCGTAGGTTTCGTCGAGGTCGATCCTGGCGCCGAGGAACTCGCGGGAGGCCAGTTCGTAGCGTTCCCGGCCCACCGCGTCCGATGTCGGAGCGTGCGGCAGCAGGTCGCGCGACAGGAAGTCGGCGAGCCGGCCGTAGGCGGCCCTGGCCTGGGCGGCCGCGCCTGAGAGGCGGGCCGAGAGGCTGTCCGGGAAAGCCGTGCCGGGGGTGGCGGCCGCGACGCTGGCCGGTGCCCCGGCCGCGAAGGCGTCGAAGAACGAGCCGGGCCGGGCCAGCTCCTGGGCCTGGGCCGCGCCAATGGCCGCCTGGCGGGCCGCCGGCATCAGGCCGCGTTCCTGGCCGAGCCGCAGCGAGGCGCGGTAGGAGTCGATCGCTTCGGGGACATGGCCCAGACGTTCGGCGATCTGCTCCCAATCCTGGACCGTGGCCGTCGGCATCTGGTCGAACACGTCGCGGCTGTACTGCAGCGGGCATTCGATGTTGTTCAGCTTCCGGAACGGCTCGCCGGCGGCGTAAAGCTCGCGTTCCAGGCCGAGGCGCTCGTTCATCGCGGCCACGGTGACGCGGTCCGTCTCGTCCGCCGGGGCGGCTTGGGCGAGGGCCGCCAGGGTTTGGCCGTTGAGCTCGTCGCGGGCCGCCTCACCCGCCGGGGAGTAGTCGGTCATCTCGGTGTCGTGGCCGTTGATGCCGGAGACGGTCGCCCCGATGGGATCGAGGGCGGCCATGCGCTCGACGTACTGGTCGGCGATTCGGTCGATGGCGGAAGGCTGCCGGGCGGTCCCGCTGGTGGCGGCGGGAGTCAGGGATGTGCTCATGCGCCGACTCTACCGACCCGGCCCTGACCGGTAACGCTGTGACACCGGCCCCGATCCGCGTAGTCGATCGCTCGCGGCCCGCGGTGGCGGCGGGAACCATGATCGCGACTACGTCGCGACTATTCCCGAATCCCACAGCGTCTTCATTCATACGAAAAGGGAGGCCCTTCGGGACCTCCCTTTTCGTATGAGCGGTGGCGGCGGGATTCGAACCCGCGGTGGAGTTACCCCCACACACGCTTTCGAGGCGTGCTCCTTAGACCGCTCGGACACACCACCGCCCGCTACCTTATCGGCAGGTGCCCTTCCAGGCCAAATAGCGACGGCCAATCCGCTCGCGCTGGATGCCGCCGGGCTCACGCCGGGTTCGGGCGCAGCGCCTCCGCCTCGGCGGCCTCGATGGCCTCGGCCTCCGCGCCCAGGCGGGTCTCGGAGGGCATCGCGGGGGTCACTGTCTGGATGACGGTGCCGTCGGCGCGCCGCGAGCCGGCGAAGTCCCGCAGGGTCGGCGTCCCGATCAGCCTCGGTTCGTCCTCGGTCTCCAGGTCCACGGTGACGGGCTGTCCGGCCTCCACGTGGACGGGTGCGCCGCGCACCGTGAAATCGGCCGCCTCTCCGTCCTCCACCGTGAACGACATCGTCTCGTGGTCCAGCTCGCAGCGGATCCTCGTGCCGCGCAACGTGACGCGGAAGGTCAGCGCCTCCCACGTGTCCGGCAGGCGCGGGTCGAACGAGATCTGTCCGTCGTAGTCGCGCATACCGCCGAACCCGAACACGAGCGCGCTCCACACCCCGCCGGCGGAGGCGACGTGCAACCCCTCCTCGGCGTTCATGTGGAGGTCCTCGAGGTCGATGAACAGGCCGGTGTCGAAGTACTTGAGCGCCAGCTCCTGGTAGCCGCACTCGGCCGCCATGATGGCCTGGGTCGTGGCGGACAGTGACGAATCACCCGTGGTCAGCGGGTCGTAATAGTCAAAGTCGGCGACCTTGTCCTGGAACGAGAAGTCGCCGCCGCGCAGGAACTCCGCCAGTACGACATCGGCCTGTTTCAGCACCTGGAAGCGGTAGATGACGAGCGGGTGGTAGTGGAGCAGCAGCGGCAGGTGGTCGGCCGGCGTGGACGCGAGGTCCCAGACCTCCTTCTCAAGGAACTGGTCGTCTTGTGGATGGATCCCGAGCTGGAAGTCGTACGGGATGTGCATCTCCTCGGCGGCGTGCCGCCATTCGGCCGCCTCGCCCTCATGCAGCCCGAGCCGGGCCACGGCCCGCTGGTAGGCCGTTGGATTGTCGCGGGCGGTCTGGGCGACGGCGTCCGCGGCGGCCCGCATGTTGAACTTCGCCATGACGTTCGTGTACAGGTTGTCGTTGACGACGGTCGTGTACTCGTCGGGCCCGGTCACGCCGTGGATGTGGAACCGTTCGGTGTCGCTGCTCCGCCAAAAGCCCAGGTCGTACCACATGCGGGCGGTTTCGACGAGGATGTCGAGCCCCTCGTTCTCGAGGAACTTGACGTCCCCGGTGGCCGCCACGTATTGGATCAGCGCGTAGGCGATGTCGGCGTCGATGTGGTACTGCGCGGTGCCGGCCGCATAGTAGGCGGAGGCCTCCTCGCCGTTGATCGTGCGCCACGGGTACAGCGCGCCGTCGGAGCTCAGTTCGGCGGCCCGCCGCCGGGCCGCGCCGAGCATCGTGTGGCGGAACCTCAGGTCGTTGCGTGCGAACCTGGGCGACGTGTAGGTGCAGAACGGCAGCACGTAGATTTCGGAATCCCAGAAGTAGTGGCCCGAATAGCCGGGCCCGGTCACGCCCTTCGCGGGGATGCCGTTGCCCTCGGCGCGGGCCGTCGCCTGGGCCAGTTGGTACAGGCACCAGCGGACGGCCTGTTGCCTTTCGGGTTGGCCGTGCACGATGACGTCGCACCGGTCCCAATAGTCGTCGAGCCAGCGTCGCTGGGCGGATTGGAGCTCGACCGCCCCGATCTTCATGGCCCGGTCGAGCGTGCGGTCGCACCGGTCGGCCAGTTCGGCGGCCGGCACGCCGCGCGACGTGTGGTAGCTGACGTACTTGTTGATCCGGAAGGTCACGCCCTTGGGTGCGAAGAACTTGTAGACGTGCTCCGCGCCATCGTCCCTGATGAGGTGGTCCTCGTTGATCGCGATGTCGGGCGGCGCCGTGATCTCGTGGTCCATGGCGACGGCCAACGTCATCTTCGAGTGGGTGCAGCGGTAGCCGAGCGTGGAACGCGACCCGCCGTTGCGCTGCACTTCCGGCTGCAGCACGCGACCCTGGAAGGCACCCGAGCGGCGGGGGTCGTGCATCGTCCCGGTGGGCCCACCGGCATCGTCCAGCCCGGCTTCGCCGCGCGCGGCCGCGACCCACCCGTCGGGCGCCGCGGTGTCGTCGTACTCGTCGGCGCCGTCCTGGCGGTTGAGGATCTGCGAGGCGATCGCGATGGGCGCCTCGTCGTCGAGCATCGTCAGCTCGTAGGTCATGAGCGCCAGGTGCCGTTCGGGGAAGGACACCATGCGCGTCGACCGGATGTGGACCTGTTTGCCGGCCTGGGTGCGCCACACGACCTCACGGACCAGCTGGCCGGCCCTGAAATCGAGGGTGCGTTCGTAGGCTTCGAGGTCGGCGACGTCGAGCAGCAGGGGTTCGTCGTCGACGTAGGCACGGATCACCATCGTGTCCGGCACGTTGACGATCGTCTGGCCGACGGTCGCGAAGCCGTACGCCTCCTCGGCGTGATGGATGCGGAACGTCTCGTGGAAGCCGTTGATGAACGTGCCGTGGGCGCGGGCGGTGCGGCCCTCTTCGGGGTTGGCGCGCATGCCGAGGTAGCCGTTGCCGACCGCGAAGATCGTTTCGGTGCGGCCCAGGTCCGATGGCGAGTAGTTGAGTTCGCGCAGCGCCCATGGGTCGACGGGGAACCTGGTGAGGTCGCGTGCCCGTCCGAGCGTGACGCCGTTCGGGGGGGCGGGGGCGGGAGGGCTGGCGGGCATTGCGGTGGCTTCCGATCGTTGTGCGGCTTGGGCCAGCGTCGGATCAGGAAGGCGTCGATGCGCCGTCCTCACGGTTCGGCGGACTCGGGCAAAGCCATCACGACGGCGGTGGCGCCGGCCTCGTACAGCCGGTCGGCGAGATCGCCCTGGCCGATGCCGATGATAGTCCCGAAGCCGGCGGCCTTGCCGGCCGCCATGCAGGCCGGGTCCGTCTGGATCAGGGTCACCTCGGCGGGTGGCAGGTCGAAGATCCGGGCGGCGTAGGCGCACGCGTCTGGGTCGGGGC
>JAISIU010000292.1 GCA_031261885.1 Bifidobacteriaceae bacterium | reverse complement strand
GAAGGCCCGGGTGAACAAGAACAGCTCGCCCCAATACTGCTCTTGCCCTCCCGGGCACTTCATCTAGTTAGACGCCCCACGGCCCCGGATAGTTCCGGCCCACCGCTGGGCTCAGCCGTTTCCCCAGGTCACTCCTTGGTGGCGGCCCTGAGCGCGCGCCGCTGGTCGCGCAGCGCGGCCTGTTCGTGCGGGTCGGGCCGGGGCACGGCGGCCAGCAGGGCCTGCGTGTACTCCATGGACGGATGGCGCAGGATCTCGTCGTCCGTGCCGAGCTCGACGATCCGGCCGGACTGCATCACGGCGATCCTGTCCGCCAGCATGTCCACGACCGCGAGGTCGTGGGTGATGAACAGGCAGGCGAACCCCATCTTGTGCTGCAGCCGGACGAACACCTCGAGGACCCGGGCCTGGACCGACACGTCGAGCGCGGAGGTCGGCTCGTCGGCCACGACCAGTTCGGGGCTCATGATGAGCGCTCGCGCCAACGAGACGCGTTGGCGTTGGCCGCCGGACAGCTCGTGCGGGTAGCGGTCGACGTAGTCGGCCGGCAGCTCGACGGCTTCGAGCAGTTCGGCCGCGCGGTCGCGCCGCTCGGCCTTGGTGCCCACCTTGTGGATGCGCATCGGCTCGGAGATGCAGGCGCCGACGGAGAGGCGCGGGTTCAGCGACGCGGCCGGGTCCTGGAAGACGAACCCGACGCGGCGGTGGAAGTCACGCATCTCGCGCGCGTGCGCGTGCCGGATGTCGAGGCCGAGCGCGGTGATCTCGCCGCCCGTCGGCACCTGGAGCCCGACGGCGCAGCGGCCCAGCGTGGTCTTGCCGGAGCCGGACTCGCCGACGAGCGCGAGGATCTCGTGTTCGTACAGGTCGAGCGAGACCCCGGCCACGGCGTGGACGGGCGGCGAGCCGACGTGGCCCGGGAAGCGGACGTCGAGGTCCTTGATCTCCAGCACCTTCGTAGCGCCGATGGCCGGGGCCGCGATCTCGTCCATGCGGGCGGGGCGCTCGTGGCCGAGGTGCGGCACGGCGCTGAGCAGGTGCTTGGTGTAGGGATGCTGCGGCCGGTAGAAGATCTCCTCGGCCGTGCCCTCCTCGACCAGCTCGCCGCGGAACATGACGGCCACGCGGTCCGCGAGGTCCGCGACCACGCCCATGTTGTGCGTGATGAGGATGATCGCCATGCCGATCTTCTCGCGCAGGTCATGCAGCAGGTCGAGGATCTGCGCCTGGACCGTGACGTCGAGCGCCGTGGTCGGCTCGTCCGCGACCAGCACTTCCGGGTCGCAGGACAGCGCCATGGCGATCATGACACGTTGCTTCTGCCCGCCGGACATCTGGTGCGGATACGAGTTGACGCGCTGCTCCGGGTCGGGGATGCCGACAAGGTCGAGCAGCTCGACGGCCCGGGCCATGGCGTCCTTCTTCGACATCTTGCGGTGGACCAGCAGCGACTCGCAGATCTGCCAGCCGACGGTCCTGACCGGGTCGAGCGCGGTGCCCGGCTCCTGGAAGATCATCGCGATGCGGTCGCCGCGGATGCGCCGCATGGCCTCGCCGTGCAGCCCGATCAGCTCGGTCTCGTCGAGTTTGGCGCTGCCCTCGACCGTGGCGGTGTCGGGCAGCAGGCCCACCATCGCCCTGGTCGAGACGGTTTTGCCGGAGCCGGACTCGCCGACGATCGCGAGGATCTCACCGGGTTGGACCTTGAAGCTGACACGCTTGACGGCCCGGACCGGGTCGCCGTCCGTTTGGAACGACACCGACAGGTGTTCCACCTGAAGGTGGGTCGCCGAGCGTTTGGTCAGTTCCGTCATCGTGCGCCCCCTTCCGTTGAGCCGGAGTCCGATGCCGGGCCCTCCTGGGGTTTGGCCGGGGACGATGCCGTCCCTGCCGCACCCGGGGAAGCTGACGATGGCGGCCCGCCGGGTCCACTACCGCGCCCCGCCGAGCGGGTGGCCGGGTCGGGCGAGCCGACGGCCACGACCGTGTCGGTGCCGCCGGTGGCCTGGGCCAGCGCGGCCGCGACCTCCATCTCGTCGGCCGTGGTGACCGCGCCGCCGCGCGTGCGGAGCAGCGGGTTGAGGACGTCGTTCATCGATTCGCCGACCAGCGCGACGCCCATGACGACGATCACGATGGCGGCGCCGGGGAACACGGAGCTCCACCAGATGCCGGCGTTCGCGTCGTTCAGCGCCTTGTTGAGGTCGTAGCCCCATTCGGCGGCGGCCGTCGGTTCGATGCCGAACCCGAGGAAGCCGAGGCCGGCCAGTGTCAGGATCGCCTCCGAGCAGTTCAGCGTCAGCAGCACCGGGATGGTCTGCGACACGTTCGCCAGGATGTGGCCGAACATGATGCGGCCCGGTTTGGCGCCGGCCACGCGGGCGGCGTCGACGAACGGCGCGGACTTCATCGACAGGGTCGCGTTGCGCACCACGCGGAAGTACTGCGGGATGAACACGACGGTGATCGAGGTGGCGGCGGACACGATGCCGCCGAACGCGCTCGAGGAGCCGCCGGACACGACGATCGACACGATGATCGCGAGCAGCAGCGACGGGAAGGCGTACAGCGCGTCCGTGATGAGCACGAGCACGCGGTCGAGCCAGCCGCCGATGTAGCCGGAGATGACGCCGAGCGCCACGCCGACGATCAGCGAGAGGATGACGGCCAGCAGCACCACCTGGAGGGCCGTCATCGACCCCCAGATGACGCGGCTGAACACGTCCATGCCGGCCACCGTGGTGCCCCAGATGTGTGCCGCCGAGGGCGGGTCCTGGGACGGGAACAGCACGCCGTTGGCGTCGCGCCGCTGGGCGAACCCGTACGGCGCGATCCAGCGGGCGCACAGCGCGCAGATGACGAACACCGCGCAGATGACGAGGCCGATCACGAGGATGACGCGTTGCAGGCCGTGGGTCGACTTCAGGAAGGCCCAGCCGGGAACGTGGAAATGGTGCTGCTTCTTGGCCGGTGCGGCCGTGGTGGGAGCGGACAGCGTGGTTGCCATGTCAGTACCTCACCCTCGGGTCGACCAGCGCGTTGATGACGTCGATCAGGAACGAGATCGCGGCGATCACGAGCGCGATCGCGGTGACGATTCCCTGAACGGCGACGAAGTCGCGCGCCTGGATGTAATTCGCCAGGACCTGCCCCAGGCCGCGCCACTCGAAGGTTGTCTCCGTCAGGATGGCGCCGCCCAGCATCAGCGCGATCTGCATGCCCATGACCGTGACCACCGGGATCAGCGCGTTGCGGAAGGCGTGCTTGGAGACGACGCGCCGTTCCTTGACGCCGCGCGCCCGCGCGGCCGTGACGAAGTCGGTGCGCAACGTCTCCAGCAGGTTGATGCGGACGAGGCGGATGAACACGCCAGCCGTCATGAGCCCGAGGCAGACGGACGGCAGGATCGCGTGCTTGAGCACGTCCACGACGTTCGACATCGACCCGGTGGCGATCGCGTCGATCAGCATGAACCCGGTGTGGGTGTGGCCGGCCTCGATCGCCGCTTGGACGTCGGGGCTGGCGCGGCCCGAGCTGGGCAGCCAGCCGAGCACGTTCGTGAACAGCAGCTTCATGAGGAGGCCGAGGAAGAACACGGGCGCCGCGTAGACGAGCAGCGAGAAGATGCGGATGACGACATCGCCCCACTTGTCGTGGTAGCGGGCCGCGAGGCGCCCCAGCGGGATGCCGACGAGGAACGCGATGATGAGCGCGTAGATGACCAGCTCAAGGGTCGCCGCGCCGTTCGTGAGAAGGATCTGGGAGATCTGGCGATGGTCCGAGAACGTGGTCCCGAAGTCGAAGTGCCGGATCAGGGCCCACAGGTAGTTCCAGTATTGGACCAGCAACGGTTTGTCGTAACCGGCGGCGTGGATGCGTTCCTGAAGGAGCTTGGGAGGGAGCCGCCCGCCCTGGGCGGCTTCGATTGGGTTACCGGTGATCCTCATGAGGAAGAACACGACCGTGACGAGAATCCAGACGGTCGGGATGATGAGGATGAACCGGATCGACAAGTAGCGGGCGAGCGCGCCGCGCGAACTGCGTTGTTTGGCCATGAGTCCTAGTGGAGCTGGGCCGGGGCGGGTCGGGCGCGGTGTTCGGGGCTGTGTTGGGTCCCGTCTCGGCAATGGATCGGCGGGCGGCGCCCGCCCGCGTCATGCGCGCGGGCGGGCGCTGCCCGTCTGGGGCTATTTACTTGTTATCACTTGTTGTACTTGTCGCACACCGCAGTGTTCGCGCCCAGCAGGCCGTCCGGCACGTAGCTGCACAGCGGCTCGTACGTGCCCTTGTAAACGGACTGGCTGATCTCGTCACGGTCGATCGACGAGGCGATGGCCTGGCGCACGGCGAGCTTCTGGGCGGGCGTGTTGCCGGGCATCGTGTTCATGTTGAACGTGAGGTAACGGATCTCGCCGCCGGGACCGTAGAGGACCTTGACCTTCTTGTTCTTCTGCAGGGAGGCCGTGTCCGTCGGGGACAGGCTGCGGTAGGCGACGTCGATCGCGTTGTTCTCGATGTCGAGCTTCATGTTCGACTCCTCGGCGTACGTCTTCAGCGTGACGCCGGCGTTCTTCGCGAGGCCCTGGAGGCCCTGGTAGGACGGGTTGGCCTTGAAGTGCACAAGGTTGTTCACCTGGTAGGTGTCGATCGTGTACGGGCCGGCGAAGGCGTTGGCCTTGACGATGGCGTCGTCGCTCAGCAGCTTGTCGGCCGGGAACACCTGGTCGTCGACGATCGGGCCGGCCGGGGAGGCCAGGACCTGCGGGAAGGTGACGTCGTTGGCGTTCTTCAGGTTGAACACGACGGTCAAGTTGTCGGGCACCGTGATGGACTTGATGTTCTCAAGCAGCGAGGACGGGCCGTCGGGGTTGTTGATCTTGATGTCGCGGTCGTAGGAGAACTTGACGTCGTTGGCGTCGAGCGTGTCGCCGTTGGCCCACTTGAGGCCCGGCTTGATGTGGCACGTGTACTGGAAGCCGTCGGTGGAGAAGGCGCAATCGGTGGCGATGTCGCCGGCCGGGGTGGGCGTGCCGGGCTTGAAGCCCTCGACGAACGGGTAGACGTTGTATTCGAGCAGGTAGGAGCCGTTGTCGTAGGAGCCGGCCGGGTCGAGCGCCGTCACCTTGTCGGTGGTGCCGATGTTGATCTCGTTCGAGGCCGAGCCGCCCTTCTGCATGCCCGCGAAGCGGAACTGGAAGGAGGCGTCGAGCGTGTCCTGCACGCCGGTCATGTCGAGGCCCGTGACGGCTTCCTGCTTGCCCTGGAGCAGCGGGAGCGTGGAGAGCTTGTCGGCCAGGTCGTTCTGCAGCTGCTCGATCTTGGTCTTGCGCGTGGTCGGGTTCGTGTCGGTCTGCTCGGCGACGATCTCCTGGTCGATGCCGGCGTCCGAGAAGTGGTTGTTCACGAAGTTGTTCGGGCCGAAGAAGACGGACAGGTAGTTGTCCGGGTCCGGATAGTCCGGGAACCAACCCATCTGGTAGATCGGGTAGGCGTCCTTGACGCGCTGCGCGTTGTAGGTGACCCACTCGGCGCTCTGGAGGTTGACCTTGAACAGGCCCGTGGCCTCCAGCTGCTCCTTGATGTCCTGGTACTCCTGGTCGGAGCTCGAACCGTAGTGGTCCGGGTTGTACTCGATGTTCAGGGTGACGGGGGTGGACACCCCGGCGTCCTTCAAGTACTTGGCGGCGCGGGCCGTCGAGGCCCCCTGGCTGCCTGAGATGCTGGCCTTGGCGCCACCGCCGTTGCCGCCGGCGCCGGAGTTGCCGCCGCAGGCCGTGAGGGTGAATGCCATCGCGGCGCTCAACGCGGCGGCCGCGATCACCTTATTCGTCTTGTGTCTCATAGATCCTGTTCTCCTTGGACCGAGGCAGCAGGCCACCCGCCGCCTTCCGCACCGATGCGCAGGGCGGCGGCGCCGCTGAGGGCGGCAGGAGCCGGATGAGGGCACATCCGTGGGGCGCAAGAAATTTAGGGGTTTCCACGCAAAACCTAAGAAAACACCACATTTAGCCTCGTGGCAAGAGTATGTGACCAAATCGTTACGCACTGTTAACGTTTTGCGTATGTCAGCAAACCTGTCCGCCCCTGTCCCCGCCACCGCCACGAAGGCCTGGCGTGCCCTCCAAGAACATCTCACCGAGCTCGGCACCCGCGGCGTCTCGCTGCGCCGGGCCTTCCAGGACGACCCGTCCAGGGCCCAGCGCCTCACGTTCCAGGCCGCGGACCTCCACGTCGACTTATCAAAGAACCTTGTGACAAACAAGACGCTCAGCTTGCTCACGGAGCTCGCCCAGGAGGTCGGCCTGCCGGGCCGCATCGAGGCGATGTTCCAGGGCGCGCACATTAACACGACGGAGGACCGGGCCGTGCTCCACACGGCGCTGCGCCGCCCGGCGTCGGACCCGCTGTCCGTCGACGGCCAGGACGTCACGGGCGACGTCCACCACGTCCTGGACCGCATGGCCGAGTTCGCCGGCCGCGTCCGGGGGGGCCAGTGGCTGGGGGTCACGGACAAGCCCGTCACGCACGTCGTCAACATCGGGATCGGCGGCTCGGACCTCGGCCCGGCCATGGTCTACGAGGCGCTGGCCGCCTACCGCAGCGGGCCCCGGGCCCGGTTCATCTCGAACGTCGACCCGAGCGACCTCGCGGACAAGACCCGCGACCTGGACCCGGAGACCACGCTGTTCATCGTCGCGTCGAAGACGTTCGGCACGCTCGAGACGCTGACCAACGCGCGGCTCGCCAAGGCCTGGCTGTTGGACGGTCTGAAGCGGCGCGGCGCGGTGTCCGATGACGCGGCCTCCCAGGCGGCGGCCGTCGCCAAACATTTCGTGGCCGTCTCCACGGCGCTCGACAAGGTGGCGGCTTTCGGGATCGACCCGACCAACGCCTTCGGTTTCTGGGACTGGGTGGGCGGCCGCTACTCGGTGGACTCGGCGATCGGCCTGTCGCTGATGATCGCGCTCGGCCCCGACCAGTTCCGCGACTTCCTGGGCGGTTTCCGCGCCATTGACGAGCACTTCCGCGCCACCCCGCTGGAACGCAACGTGCCGGTCCTCATGGGCCTGATCAACTGCTGGTACGTCAACTTCTGGGATTACCGCTCCCACGCGGTCCTGCCGTACGACCAGCATCTGCACCGCTTCCCGGCCTATCTCCAGCAGCTGACCATGGAGTCGAACGGCAAGTCGGTCCGCTGGGACGGCTCCCCCGTGGACACGAACACGGGCGAGATCTTCTGGGGTGAGCCGGGCACCAACGGCCAGCACGCCTTCTTCCAGCTGATCCACCAGGGCACGCAGGTGGTGCCGGCCGATTTCATCGCCTTCGCGACGCCGGCCAACCCGCTGACAGACGGCGCCCAGGACGTCCACCAGGTGTTGCTCGCGAACTTCGTGGCCCAGACCGCGGCCCTGGCTTTCGGCAAGACGCCGGAGGAGGTGCGCGCCGAGGGCACGCCGGCCAGCCTCGTCACGGCCCGCACCTTCAAGGGCAACCGGCCGAGCACGTCGATCATGGCGCCGGCCCTGACGCCGTCCGTCATGGGCCAGCTGATCGCGCTCTACGAGCACATCACGTTCACGCAGGGCGTCATCTGGGGCATCGACTCGTTCGACCAGTGGGGCGTCCAGCTCGGCAAGGTGCTGACGGCCCAGATCACGCCGGCTTTCACGGGCGACAAGGCCGCGCTCGCCCAGCTCGATCCGTCGAGCCGGGCCCTCGTCGACTACGCGGTCGGCGCCCGCCTCCGCTGATCTTCGCCGCGCCGCCGGCTTAGACTTCTACCTTGGCCCGCCGCCATGTGGGTGGGCCTGACCTAACTGGCGGGCCGCTCGGCCCGCGGAGAGGACAAGATCAGTTTGACTACCTTCGCCTATGTCATCGCGGGTTCGGAGGCCACGGGCGGCGCCGGCTTCCAGGTCGACCTCAAGACCTTCCAGCAGATGGGCGTCTACGGCGTCGGCACGCTCTCGTGCATCGTCGCCTTCGACCCGAAGAACGGCTGGGGCCACCGCTTCCATCCCGTCCCGGCGGACCTGATCGCCGAACAGTTCGAGGCCGCCACCGCGACCTATGACCTCGACACCGTGAAGATCGGCATGCTCGGCACGCCCCAAACCATCGACATCGTCGCGAAGTGCCTGGCCTCCCAGCCGTGGAAGAACGTCGTCCTCGACCCGGTCCTGATCTGCAAGGGCCAGGAGCCGGGCGCGGCCCTCGACACGGACACGGCGCTGCGCGAGAAGATCCTGCCGCTCGCCACGGTCGTCACGCCGAACAATTTCGAGGCCTGCACGCTCTCCGGCCTGCCGGAGCTGAAGGGCATCGACGACATGGTCGAGGCCGGTAAGCGGATCTGCCAGCTCGGCCCCGTCGCCGCCGTCGTCAAGGGCGGCGTCGACCTGCCCGGCCCGGACGCCGTCGACGTCCTCGTGGAGCGCAAACCGGACGGCACGTTCACGAGCGAAGCCTTCTCGGTCCCGAAGATCGGCGAGGAGCGCGTCTCCGGCGCCGGCTGCACGTTCGCGGCCTCGATCACCGCGGCCCTCGCGCTCGGCGCCTCCGTGCGCGACGCCGTCGCCACCGCGAAGGACAACGTGACGAAGGGCATCAAGGCCCGCGTCCACGCCCACACCCCGTTCGACACGGTCTGGCAGGGCGCCTTCTGACCCGCTGACCAACCCCAAGGGGGGTGCGGCCCGCCGTGAGGCGGCCGC
>JAISIU010000279.1 GCA_031261885.1 Bifidobacteriaceae bacterium | reverse complement strand
CGTGCCGCGTCAAGACTTCTGGTCCGGAACTGGCCTCGCTGAGCGCCGAAACTCTTGACGCTGGAGCGGGGGAGGGAGCGGGCAGGACGAGCTCGGGGGACACGGGCGCGGCCGGGGCTTGCGGCACGGCAGCGGCCGGAACATCCGGAACCGGCGGCTCCGGCAGGGGCGCGGGCATCGCGGGCGCCACCGACGCCAAAACGGGCGCGACGGGCGGCGCGGCCGGGCCGCGCCGCGGGGCGGCGTGTGCTCCCGCCGGTTCGCCGGCATCGGCGGCCCCGCCCGAGGCGGGTCCATCCCACGGCGACGGCGATACGCCCGGGCCGCTGTCCGGCATCGGCGGCAGAACAACCGACGGACGCGAACCGAGCAGCGCGGCGACCCGCGGATCGTCCCGCCGGCCGAGCCACGGACCGAGGTCGTCGATCACGTCCGCGAGCGTCGTGGGTCCGGCCCCGCCCGGGCCGAGCGCGATCTCGCACAGCGCGTCGAGGTCACCCGGGACGCCGCCGGCGATCAGGCTCGGCTTGACGGGCGCGCCCGGCTCACCCGGCGGCGGCGCCACCGTGCTCGGCAAACGCCCGGGCCACCGGCCCGTCAGCGCGGTGTACAGCAGGGCCGTGACCCCTTCAGCGTCACGGGCCTCCGCCTCGGCATGGTCCGATGGCGCCTCACCCCACAGCGCCGCATCCCAACCGAGACCGCCAATCACGAGCGGCGGGTCGGAATGGAGATAAACCAGCTCCGGACGCAACGACCCATGGTGGACGTCGGACTGCCGCGCGATCGCGAGCGCGGAAGCGACCTCGCCGGTCAGCGCGCGCGACTGGCCCGAATCGAGCGGGATCAGATCCGTCATCGGCGTCCCCGGCAGCGGCTCCGTCAACACGAACGAGACGCCGCCGTAGTGACCGGCGTCGATGATGCGGACCAACCTGGGGTCGCGGATCAACGCCGCGCTGCGAGCGGCGTCGATCGCGTCGTCGACGTGCGGGCCGAGCAGCAGGTACACCTCGACCTGCCGGCGCAGAATCTTGTCCTGGGCCAGCCAGCGGAAGGCCCACGGATGGGTGCTGGTCAGCTCCTCGACCAGCAGATAGCGGCCCATAAGGGCGTCGCCGCTGGTCAGCGGGCTGACGGCGTCTTGTTGCGGATCCACGGGATTGCACTCCTTCCACGTGCCGGTCCCCGGCGGCACGGCACGTGTGAAACCTTTCGGGGCGAAAGCAGCGTTGCAGCCGATGCTACGCGGCGTTCGCCCCTCTCCGGCGGACCCATGCCCGGAGCGGGTCCGTGAAAAACGCCAGCTCATGGACACCCAGCAGCTTCAACAGCGCGGCATAGACCAGCACCATCGCGAGCCCGCCCACCACCAGCGCGACGACGGCGCGTGGCACCGACTCGCCGTAACGCGGGATCGCGGACAGCACGAGCCAGCCGACCTCGGCCGTCACGAGCGCCGAGAAACCAGCCTTCACATGCAGGCCGACGAGCCGGCGGCCGTCCACGCCGCCCAGCTGGAACCGGAGCGACTGCAGGCGCAACACCACCCCGGCCACGTAACTGAGCGAGGCCGACAGCCCGATGCCGACCACCCACCAGCGGACCGGCAGGATCCGGGTCGAACAGAACGCCCCGACCATGAACAGCGCCGACATCGGCACCTGGAACAGGAAGACGGTACGGCCGTCCTCGAACGCGAAGAAGACACGTTTGATCAGCAGCGTGATGCCGAGCGGCACGAGCCCGAGGGCGAGCGGCACGAGCGTGCGCGCCACCTCCTGGACGTTCTCGAACGAGACCGTGAAGAACAGGACGCGACAGATCGGCACGGCCAACACGACCATCGCGGCGGTGGCGAACAACGTGAACGCGCTCGTGGTCCGGATCCCGAACGACAGGTCGCGCCGCACCCCCGCCGTGTCCCCCGTGGCCGCCGACGCGCTCATGCGAGTGAACAACACGGTGGTCAGCGACACCGTGACAAGCGAGTGCGGGATCACGTACGTCGTGAGCGCGTTGTTGTAGACGGCGTTGGCCGGCGCGGATGGATCGACCGACTGGGCCCAGCTCGCCATCTTCAACGCGAACGCCTGCGCCACCTGGTCGACGACGAGCGTCGCAATGGTCCACACACCGACCCGGGCCGCGGACCCGAGCCCCGAACCGCGCACGCCCAGCGAGAACGTGAAATGGAAGCCGGAAGCCCGGAGCGGGATCACGAGGATCAACGCCTGGGCGGCAATGCCGAGCAACGCCGTGCCACCCATGAGCGCGACCTCGCCGCCCGTCCAACTGCCCAGCGGGTGGTCGCGGCCGCACACCGCGATGAACGTGCCGAAACCAGCGATCGAGATGACGTTGTTCGCGACCGGCGCCCACATGAACGGGCCGTACGAGCCGCGCGCGTTCAGCAGCTGGCCCAGCAACGTGTACAGGCCGTAGAAGAACACCTCGGGCATGCAGTAGAAGGCGAAGCTCGTGGCGAGGGCCCGTTCCGGGCCGGCCCATCTCTGCGTGAACACCCAGATCCAGAACGCGGCCGTCAACGTCATGACGGCCGTCAGCGCCGCGAGCGCCACGACGCCGAGCGAGATCAGCCGGCTGGCGAACTTCTCGCCGTGCCCCGCCTTGTAGGCGCGCACGATCTGCGGCACGAGGATCGCGTTCAGCAGCCCGCCCGTGATGATCGCGTCCGCGAAGTTCGGGATGCGATTGGCCGCGTCGAAGGCGTTGCCCGCAGCCGTCGTCATGCCGACGGCCGCCAGCAGGGTCGCCGCCCTCACAAACCCGAGGATGCGTGAGACGAACGTTCCGGCCGCCATCGCCGCCGTCGACTTCGCCATCGAGCGCGACTGGGCGCCGCCGTCATCGGACGCCGCCCCGGACCGGCCCGGCGTGGCGTTCACGCCGCCGCCCCGTCCGCCCGGGCGTCGCGTTCGCGCCGCCGCCGCCTGATCGAGCGGACCAGGCCGAAGCCGAACAGCAACACGACGAGCACCGCGAAGATCAGCGTGCCGATGTTCTCCCATTCGGCATGGACGCGGACCGCGAAGCTCGTCGCGCCGGACACGGCCGCGCCGTGCGCGTTCACGAGTGTGGCCTTCACCTGGACCGTGCCGTTCGCGATCGCCCGGATCGGGACCATGGCCGTGGCCTGCTCGCCGGCCGCGACATGGATCCGGGCCGATTTGCGGGCCCGGATCACGGGGTCGGCGACATCGAACGCCACCTGGACCGTGACGGCTTGGGCAGAAGTGTTACGTACCACGACGGGCACCTGGCCGGCCTCGGCGATGAGGTTGACCTCGCTGCCCTTGACGATTTTCACCTGGCCGAGCGTGGCCGTCATCTGTTGGACCGCCGCGGTGGCCTTTTGGGTGCGCTGGTCGGCCGGCAGGGACACGGCCAAGGGGCCGGCCAGCTGTTCGGCGGCCTGCGCCTCGAAGGCCTGGGCGTTGCCCGTGATCTGGGCGAACGGGATGGCGCGGGCCGCGAGACCGGTCAATTTGTCCAGCACCTCGGTGGAGGGGCCGCGGCCCGGATCCTTGCCGGAGGTGACATAGATCTGGGATTCCGGTGCGGAGTCCTCGACGTCGATCAACGACTTGGCCGTGAGCCATGGGAGGCCGAACACGGTCCCGAGCCGCGTGGCCAGGTCCTGGCCGCCGATGCCGAGGCCGCGCGGCACCGTGAGCACGATCGTCGAATCCGTGGAGCGGGCCTGCGTCGCCAGGCCGCGCAGCGCGAGGTCCGCCAGCAGCACTTGGCGGTCCTTCAACGTGCCGGAGGCGAGGTACGCGGCGAAGGCGTCGCCCACGCCCTTTTGTGTCTCCGGGATGATGCCGGTCACATGATAGGAGCCGACGCGCAGCGTGGCGACCGCCGGGCGGCCCCACGCCCCGGCCGGGGTGGTGGCCGTCACCGGGGCGAGCGCGTACTTCGTGTGGGCGTCGCGGTTCAGCATCGACACGAGTTGGGAATCGGCCGCCGATGCCGGCCACATGAGATCCGTGTGGACGAAACCCTGGGTGGTGCTGTCGAAGGCGGCCTTGACCACCGCTTTGGTGCGCTGTTCGGCGAGGTCGAGCACGTCGGTGTCGTGGACCCCGGCGTGCGCCAGCTGCGAGACGTCGGTGTCGCCGTAGGGCAGGGCGAAGACGCCGCGCTTGGCCGCGACGTCCGCCAGTCCCGCCGCGAGGCCGGCGGCGTCTTGGCCCGCGGCGTCCTGATCGACGAGCGCCGGGTCGAACGCCCAGTCGACGGGCAGGTCCGCCGCCGCCGCGAGCGTCTGCGTGGCGCCCTGGGCCGCCTGGTCCGGTGTCTGGCCGGCGTCCTGGATCAGCGG